>NZ_JBHUYG010000006.1:0-82617 GCF_042668795.1 Pedococcus sp. NPDC057267
CAACGAGATCGGAGACAACACCCTGCTCGCCGCACTCACCGCCTGAAACCAGCAGAAGGAACGCGCAGCGCTACACCACAATCTGGGACTTGACCAGGCGCAGCGGGCGAAGGGCTTTGAGACCGTCGATGTCAGCTCCGACAACATCCGGCCAAGCCGCGAACACACCCGCACAGAGAAGGGATCGACCATCACACTGACCGATGAGGCAGTCGGCGTCGGAACGAACGGTGGCGGGAAGCAGACTCATCACCACTGTCACGACATCGTCCTGGGGGCCATGCACTTGGATTTACGACCGCTCCGGATCTGGTCGGTGACCGGCCCGCATGAACTCGTTGGTGTGCCACATGCGTGCCACATCAGTGGGACGCCGGCTTGGACATCAGACGGCATGATCGCCGGAGGCCTCCTCTGACCGGCGCACACGCTCCCACTCAGGGGCGGCGCAGGCCCTCATACCGATGACACCCGCTTGGCAGGCATCATCCGGGCGCACCCGACCGGCCAGTTCGGTGCGTCCAGCCAGCAGATCCGGTGTGGCGCGGTGGTCATGCGTGGTTCATTGTGGTTGGTCGTCGTGTGTGCCCTCGGGCAGATTCGAACTGCCGACAACCCGCTTTAGGAGTCGCATGCGGGGGTGCGGCACCTAAGTAGTCGCAGCCAATTTGTGCGTGGATGCTTGTCATTCACCCACGTCACTCGGCGTCTCTTGGCGACAAGGTGTGCCACAACTGTGCCACGGGCCCCTGATGTCGACCTTGGTCCCGAGCTTCCGCCGCCGCGTCGCGGGAGTCTGCTACCCGCCGTCACCCGGTTCAGAGCCGGAAGGGCGTGTTCTCCGACGTCGCGTGCAACTGCTTCTGCCGCAGCCAGACGGTTCCCCGGCGAGCGGTAGCCCGCCGCTGTCAAAATGCTGCACGTCGCTGGCCGGGAACCTGTTGACTGTCCAGCGATGAGGCCAACGACACGCTCTGCCGTTGGTGGAAGAGCGTGTCGATGACGATGCCTGGGTTTTCGCCGACCCCTGCAGCCTGTCCGACGGCATGGGGGTCCGTGTCTAGGCCTGTTGTATGAGGATCGCCTCGACGTACCGATCAACCGACGCCGCCACGGACCCCGGCCCCCTCCAGCCCTCCCATCGCAGGAGGGGCGCCGACGCCCGGAGGTAAGCTGTGGGATCAGCGGATCGTGTAGCCGCCGTCGACGAGAAGGTCCACACCGTTCACCATGTTTGCCGCGTCGGAGGCGAGGTACACCGCGGCCGCGGCGATCTCTTCGGGGTAGGCGAACCGGCCGGTCGGGATGAGCGCTTTGTGCTCCTCACCCTTCTGCCCGGCCCACGCCTTCTTGCCCAACTCCGTGAGGACGACGGTGGGGGAGATCGAGTTCACGACCACCCCGCGGCCGGCCCACTCCGACGCCAGCACCTTGGTCAGCCCGATGACCGCGAACTTAGAGGCGCAGTACGCCACGTGGTCAGCTAGGGCCACACTGCCCGCCTGGGAGGCGAGGTTGAGGATCTTGCCCGTGCCGCGTGCGAGCATGTGGCGTCCGACCTGCTGGCTCATCAGGAAGGTGCCGCGCAGGTTGACGTTCATCGTCGTGTCCCAGGCGCCGACGGACAGCTCCTCGGCCGGCGCGAGCAGGGCCACCCCGGCGCTGTTGACGAGGATGTCGACCCGCCCGTGCACGTCGATCACCTCGCGGGCGGCGGCTTCGACGGCCCCCTCGTCCGACACGTCGCAGGCGTGGGCGGTGTGGTCACCGCCCAGTTCGGCGGCCTTCTCCTTCGCCGCCTCGAGGCTGAGGTCGACGATGGAGACGGTGGCCCCCTTGACCGCGAAGGCGTCGGCGATGGCGGCGCCTATGCCCGACGCCCCACCGGTGACGAGTGCGACCTTGTCGGTCAGGGGGAAGGTGAGGTCGACGGTGGGGGTGCTCATGAGGCTCTCGTTTCCTGGTGAGGGGTCTGTGGTGCGGCAGGAGGCTCCGGGTCAGCAGGTGGACGCAGGCTGGTCATACGAGGAGAGGACGTCGACCTTCTGCGCGGACGGTGAGGAGGTGTCGAATACGTACCCGAGCCACTCGCGGGCCAGTCGGCGCGCGAGCTCGAGGCCGATGACACGCTGACCGAAGCAGAGCACCTGCGCGTTGTTGCTCAGGACGGACCTCTCGACCGAGAAGCTGTCGTGGGCGGTCACGGCACGAATGCCCGGGACCTTGTTGGCGCTGATGGCCACGCCCAAACCGGTCCCGCACACCAGCAACGCGCGGTCTGCCTTGCCCTCGGCGACCAGCCGCGCCGCCTCGACGCCGATGTGGGGGTAAGCCGTGTGCTCGCCGACGCCGACTCCGACGTCGATGACCTCGGCCACTCGGACGTCGTCCTCGAGGTCCTTCTTGAGGGCCTCCTTGTAGTCGAGTCCGGCGTCGTCGGCACCGACGACGACTCGCAGGTTCGAGCTCATTTCTTACTCCAGGGGTTGTTCGCTTATGGGTTCGCTCAGCGCTGGCCGAGCACTTCCGCGACGGCTCGCGCCACGAGGGACAGCGAGGTGGCGCCGGCGTCGGGCGTCCCGACGCTGCGCTCGGCCAGCGGGCGGGCCCGGCCGAGGCGGGGGCGCAGACCTGCCGTGGCGACTGCGGCCTCGTCTGCCACGTCGGAGGCCTTCCTCCAGGCGTCGGCAAGCCTCTCGCCGGCGGTCACGTGCTGCTCGAGGGCGTCGGCAAAGGGGATAAGGACGTCGACCATCGTCTTGTCGCCGAGCTGGGCCTTACCGAGAGCAATGACCTCGTCGGCACCGGCACGCACGGCCGCCACCACGTCGGTTGCCGTGATGTCGCCGGCGCCGTCGCCGAGGCGGCCCCCGAGCGCGGTCAGCAGAGCACCCCAGAGAGCACCGGAGGTGCCACCTGCCCGGGCTCCCCACTCCCGTCCCGCGGCCGTGAGGGTGCTCGCCGCTCCGGCCTTCTGCTCGTGCGCCCGCTTGGCCGCGGCGGCTGCGGCGCTGACACCCTTGACCATGCCCCGGCCATGGTCCCCGTCGCCGGCGACGGCGTCGATCCGGCCGAGCTCCTCCTCGGCGGAACGGATCACGGCCTCCATGGCGGCGAGCGCCGCCACCACTGTGGTCGCGCACCGGCGGGATGCGTCGGACGCCTCGACAACGGAGACCGACGCCGCCTCTGATGCCGGCGCGACACGCGTGGCTGGCTCCGCGCTCGCTGTACGCGCGGTCTCCGCCACGGCGCCCTTGCGGTAGGCCGGTGTGTCAGCCGGTGCGGTCCAGAGTCGCTCGAGCTCGTCGTCGAGGTAGACCAGCGTGAGCGAGACCCCAGCCATGTCCAGGCTGGTCACCAACTCTCCGACCTCGGGGTCGATGACGGTGTAGCCCTGCTCGCGCAACAGGCGGGCCACCGTCCGCCACACGACGAACAGCTCCTCGTACTTGGTGGAGCCGAGCCCGTTGAGGATCGCCCCGACGCGCTTGCTCGAGTCGGCCGGCTCCTCCGCGAGGACCCGTTCGAGCAGGAGGCTGCCGAGCTCGGATGCGCTGGGCAGGTGCTCTTCGGAGATCCCCGGCTCACCGTGGATCCCAAGCCCGACACCCATCTTGCCGGCGGGCACGTGGAACAGTGCATCGTCCGCCCCAGGCATGGTGCAGCCCTCGAGGCCGACGCCCATGGTGCGCGTCCGGTCGTTCGCCAGACGCGCCACCCGCTCGACGCCGTCCAGGTCGTAGCCCTCCTCGGCCGCTGCACCCGCGACCTTGAACACCACGAAGTCACCGGCGATCCCCCGCCGGCGCTCTGCCTCCCGGCTCGGGGCGCTGGCCACGTCGTCGGTCACGTAGACGTTGCGGGTGTCGATCCCCTCGGCCCGCAGCTGCTTCTGCGCGAGGTCGAAGTTCATCACATCGCCGGCGTAGTTGCCGGTGCTGAAGAGCACGCCACCCCCGGCGGAGGCGGCCTTGGCGACGTTGTAGGCGTCCGCGGTCGACGGCGAGGTGAAGATGTTGCCGACCACGGCGCCATCCGCAAAGCCGGCACCGACGACGCCGCAGAAGGCCGGATAGTGTCCCGAGCCGCCGCCGACGACGACCGCAACCTTGCCTCGCCGCGGCTCGCTGGCGCGCACGACGCCCCCCGGCACACCGACGGCATACCGACGGTTGGCGTCGAGGAAACCCTCGAGCATGTCCTCCATGAACGTCGAGGGATCGTCGTAGAGCTTGGTCACGTGCCGGGTCCTTCCTGGGGTACGCGGTGAGTTTCTAACATGGCAGATGTGAGAAATCTCGTCAAGGGGTTGATTAATCACAGAACCGCTCACTACGGTGGCGCATGGCGACGGTGCCCTGCCGTCAGCTCGAAGGACATCGACGGTGTGGAGGACCCGACATGAAGGCAGCGCTCGAGGTGAGCCACCTCGCCAAAGGCTTCGGGGGAGTCCCGGTGCTGCGGGACATCAGTTTCGCCCTGCGGCCGGGTGAGCTGACCGTGCTCGCCGGCGAGAACGGCGCGGGCAAGTCGACCCTCATGAAGATCGTCACCGGCCAGGAGCGCCCCGACGAGGGCACGGTGACCGTCGGCGGCATCGAGCTGCGCCACGCGGACCCGGCCGTCGCCAGGGGCCTCGGCGTCGGCATCGTCCCTCAGGAGCTGGCCCCGTACCCGGAGCTGCGCGTCTACGAGAACCTGTTCGTGGGGCGCGAGCTGCGGCAGCGCAGCGGGCTGCTGGACCGTCGAGGGATGGCCGCCGCGGCCCGCGAGATGCTCTCGGTCTTCGGCGTCGACCTGGACCCCAACCGGCGCATGGGCGACGTGTCCGTGGCGCTCACTCAGATGGTCGAGATCGCCAAGGCGACTACGTGGGGCGCCAAGGTGATCCTGCTGGACGAGCCCACTTCGTCGATCCCGGAGCGCGAGGTCGGACGGCTCTACGCCGTCGTCGAGCAGCTCAAGGCGCAGGGCGTCGCGATGCTCTATACGACGCACCGCATGGAGGAGATCCAGCAGCTCGCCGACCACGTCCTAGTGCTGCGCGACGGACAGCTGGTCCTCGACGAGCCGCTGGAGCTGACCACCCCGGACGGCATCGTGTCCGCGATGATCGGCAGAGACCTCGAGGCCCTGTTTCCTGACATCGCCGAGCCGACTCAGGAAGTCGGGCTAGCGGTCCGCGGCCTGCGCCTGGCGGCCGACGGTCCGGCCGTGGACCTGGAGGTGCGCCGTGGCGAGATCGTCGGCATCGGTGGCCTCGTCGGCGCTGGACGCACTGAAGTCGCCGAGGCGATCTTCGGTATCCGCCGATCGGTGGCGGGCGAGGTCGAGGTCCGGGGACGCCGCCTCAAGCGCGGCGCTCCGGCCGAGGCGATCCGAGCTGGTGTCGCGCTCGTTCCGGAGGACCGCAAGGGTGCCGGGCTCGTGCTCACACAGTCCATCCTCGACAACGGCAGCCTGCCTCACCTTGACGCCTTCTCAGTGGGGGGCTGGCTGCGGTCGGGCGCGCGGCGCAAGGCCGTCGAGGAGGCAACGTCCTCCGTCCGCCTGAAGTCGGGTGGCCTGTCGCAGCCCGCGAGGACGCTTTCGGGTGGCAACCAGCAGAAGGTCGTCCTGGCCCGTTGGCTCACCCAGGGCGTCAGCGTCCTCCTGCTCGACGAACCGACCCGCGGCGTAGATGTGGGCGCCCGCGGCGAGATCTACGCCATCATCCGCAGGCTCGCTGCTGACGGGATGGCGGTCCTGCTCGTCAGCTCGGACATGCCCGAGCTGATCGGGCTCAGCCACCGGGTGGCGGTCATGAGGGCAGGCGGCATCGCCGGCGTCCTCGACCGCGACGCCCTCGAGCGCGAGGACGCGCAGGAGACCATCTTCCGGCTCGCCAGCGGCCAGGTCCGCGCAACCGCCTGACCCCGCCGAATCGTCTGCAAGAACCGTCCGCCCCAACCCCTGGAGAAGGACCATGACCACCACCTCGACCCAGCCCCTTGCCGCGCCCGACGAGGCACCTCCGCGCCCGAAACGCTTCGACCGGAGCAGCCTGCGCACCTTTGCCATCCGCAACTCGATGGTGCTGGTGCTGCTGCTCGTCATCGCGTACTTCAGCTACCGCAGCGCACGGTTCGCGACGACGGGCAACCTCACCACCATCCTCATCGCCGCCGCTCCGTTCGCTCTGGTCGCCCTGGGACAGACCCTCGTCATTCTCACCGGCGGCATCGACCTGTCCGTAGGCAGCGTCATCGCGGTCAGTGCGATGACAGGGGCAAAGATCGTCGTCGGTCACCCCGAACGGCTCTGGCTCGCCGTGCTCGGGGGCGTCCTCGCGGGCACGGTGATCGGGCTGATCAACGGCTTGGTCGTCAGCCGGCTCGAGGTCGCCCCCTTCGTGGCGACCCTCGGCACCCTGACCGCGGGCTCCGGTATCGCCTACGTCATCGGCCACGGTGCGCCCATCAACGGGCTGCCCGCGGCATACGGAAACATCGCGAACGACTCCATCCTGGGTATCCAGATCCCGGTCCTGGTCATGGTCGTCGGGTTCATCGTCGCCGCCCTCGTCATGCGCCGGACCTCGTTCGGGCTGCGCGTCTATGCCGTCGGTGGCAACCGGACGGCGGCCGAGGTCGCCGGTGTCAACGCACGTCGCATCCTCACCAGTGTCTACGTCATCAGCGGCGCTCTGGCCGGCCTGTCGGGCATCGTCCTGTCCTCGCGCGTCATCTCCGGTCCGCCCAACCTCGGCCAGGGCTATGAGCTCGACGCGATCGCCGCCGTCGTCATCGGCGGGGCCAGCCTGCTCGGCGGCCGGGGCACCGTCTGGGGCACCCTCCTCGGCCTGCTCCTCATCCAGACGCTCAACAACGGGCTCGACCTGCTCGTCGTGCCGGCCTACTGGCAGGCCGTCATCAGCGGCGTCCTCATCGTGGCCGCTGTGGCCGTGGACGTCTGGGCGACCCGACGCCAGACGTCGTAGCCCAAGCTCCTCCAGCCGCTCCACCCACAACCCGTCCCCCTCATCAGCTGCACTGCACCACCCATCCAAGGAAGGCACCGCCCCATGTCTCGTTCGTTCCTGTCCAAGCTCACCGTCGGCGTCGCGCCGCTTGTCGTCCTCGGCCTGGCCGCCTGTGGCGCCGGTGACCCCAACGCCAAGGCCGCCGCCGATGGTTCGAAGAAGATGCGCGTCGGCGTCACCGTCTACGACATGTCCTCGTTCATCACCCAGGGCCAGGAGGGCATGCAGGCGTTCGCCAAGGCGAACAACATCGACCTGCTGTGGAACTCCGCCGGGAACGATGTCGCCACCCAGGCGAGCCAGGTCGAGCAGCTCATCAACCAGGGTGTCGATGCGATCATCATCGTGCCCGTGCAGGCCGACTCGCTCGGCCCGCAGATGACCCAGGCCAAGAACGCCAAGATCCCCGTCATCGCCGTCAACACGGCCCTCTCGGACGCCGGCGCCCTCACCTCCTCCGTGCTGCCGGACGACGTCGCCGCCGGCGCGCAGGAGATGGAGATGATGGCCAAGAAGCTCAACGGCAAGGGCAACATCGTCATCCTCCAGGGACCGCTCGGTTCCTCCCCCGAGCTCGACCGCACCAAGGGCATCGAGCAGGTGCTTGCGAAGAACCCGGGGATCAAGGTCCTCGCCAAGGACACCGCCAACTGGAAGCGCGATGAGGCGGTCAACAAGTCCAAGAACTGGCTCAGCAGCTTCGGCGACAAGATCGACGGGGTGGTCTCGGAGAACGACGACATGGGGCTCGGCGCCGTGCAGGCGCTCAACGAGGCGCACAAGAAGGTGCCTGTGGTCGGCATCGACGGCATCCAGGACGGCTTGGCCGCAGTGAAGAGTGGCTCCTTCATCGGGTCTTCGCTGCAGCACGGCCGGGTCGAGCTGAGCGCGGGTCTCGCCGTGGCCCAGAAGATCGCCAAGGGCGAGAAGGTGGAGAAGACCTACGTGTACAAGATGCCGGCCATCACTCCGGAGAACGTGGACACCTACATGAAGAACGTGGTCACGGACAAGGACGCATTCCTCGCCCGCCTTCCCGAGCTCATCGCGAAGAACCTCGCCAGCGGCGATATCGCGAACGAAAACTGAGCAAGGCCGAGGACGTCGTGGTCGAGGCAGCGCTAGGGTCGGCAGAGGGCCCTGGCGCTGCCTCGCCGTCCGGCGGCCGACCCAAGTCCGCCTCGACGAAGACGACCACAAGAACTGGGAACCGGATGACGAAGGTCAAGAACGGCTCGGGTCACTCCCACGGCCGGGCCGCAGACTCGGAGACGACCATGAGCCGGAGCGAACGGCTCCACGCCATCAGCGAGACGGTGATCGCGGCCGGGTCGGTGCGGATCGAGGACCTGCCTGAGAGCTTCGGCGTGAGCCTGATGACGATCCACCGAGACCTCGACACCCTTGCCGCACAAGGGCTCCTGCGAAAGACGCGTGGCCTCGTGATGGCCACCGGCACCAGCCTCGCCGAGTCCAGCACCGAATATCGCACGCGCATCAACACCGCCGACAAGGAGGCTGTGGCACGCTCGGCCTTCGAGTACGTGGAGCCGGGGCAGGCGATCATCCTCGACGACTCGACGACCGGTCTGCACCTGGCCGGAATGCTCCCGGAGCGACAGCCGTTGACCGTCATGACGAACTTCCAGCCGATGCTCGACGCGCTCGTCGGTCATCCCGAGCTGACGTTGATGAATCTGGGCGGCCAGTACTACCCCTGGTGCCGGGCGTACATGGGCACGCTGACCGTCGCTGCCCTCCAGCAGGTGCGGGCCGACCTGTTCATCATGTCGACGTCGGCCATCACCGACGACATCTGCTTCCACCAGCACCACGACACGGTGATCGTGAAGAAGGCCATGTTCGAGGCGGCACGGCGCCGGGTGCTGTACGTCGACCACAGCAAGTTCGAGGCGCGCGCGGTTCACGCACTGCTGCCGCTGACCAGTTTCGACGTCGTGATCGTCGACGCCGGAACGCCCGAGGAGCACATCGACCGCCTGACACGCTCGGGAGTAAACCTCGTGGTCGCCCCGGACGTCACCTAGTCTGGGCGCGACCCGCAGATTGCACGCCTCACGGCGAGCACGCTCCGCCCGGAGGCAGCCCATGGCCCGATCGGTCCTGCTGGCGGTCGACTGCTCGACCACAGCCGGGAAGGCGATCGCGTTTGACCTGGCCGGGCGGACCATCGCGGAGACGCGCCACTACCTGCGGATGTCGAGCCCCCATCAGGGGTGGTACGAGCAGGACGCCGAAGGTTGGTGGGAAGCTACCGCCAACGCCCTGGCCGATGTCGCTTCGATGCTGTCTCCGGACGACACCGTTCTGGCCCTGGGCCTGACGAACCAGCGCGAGAGCTTCGTCTGCCTGGACCGGCGCGGGGTGCCGCTGCGGCCGGCGATCCTGTGGCTCGACGGACGAGCCGTTGACGAGATCGAACGTCTCGGCACCGCGCGAGTCCACGAGCTTTCCGGCAAACCCCCGAGCACGGCACCGAGCCTGTACAAGATCGCCTGGCTGGCCCGGCACGAGCCACAGGTGCTGGCGCGGACCGCGACCGTCACCGATGTCCAGGGCTTCCTTGCCTGGCGGCTGACCGGCGCTCGTGTCACCAGCCGTGCCAGTGCCGACTCGACCGGCCTCGTCGACGTAGCGGCTGGTACCTGGCACGACGAGCTCGTGGCGGCCGCCGGTCTGCGCCCGAAGCAGCTCCCCGCCCTCGTCGGTCCCGGCACACGGCTCGGCCACCTCACTCCCGGGGCGGCGACGCGGACCGGACTGCCGTCGGGACTCCCCGTCATTGCCGGGAGCGGGGACGGCCAGGCGTCGCTCCTGGGGACCGGGGCCATGGGGCCCGGCGATGCCTTCCTCAACGCCGGGACCAGCCTGAGCCTGGGCGTCCTGACCAAGCACTACACGTGGGGGCCGGGCTACCGCACCTTCGCAGGGCCGGTCGACGGCTGGTTCGTGCCCGAGTGCCTGACGGCGTCGGCTGGACTGTCGCTGAGCTGGTTCCGGGACAGCCTGGCGCCGGACCAGCCCTCGGGCCGCATTGAGGCCCTGGCAGCGCAGGTGCCTGCTGTCACGCACGGTCTGATGTTCCTTCCCCACCTCACCGGTGCCGAGAGCCCGCACCGCGATCCCACCGCTCGCGGGGTGTTAGTCGGGCTCGGGACGACGCACGGCCCCGCGGAGCTCTACCGGGCCCTGGTGGAGGGGCTCGCCCTCGAACAGCGCCAGGCCGTCGGGACGCTCGAGGCGGTCACGGGCACGGCCGTCACGACGGTGGCCACCACGGGTGGGCTGACTCAATCACCCCTGGTGATGCGCGTCCTTGTCGACGCCCTGCAACGGCCAGTCCGCCTAGCTCGTGAGCGCGAGTCCACGGCTTTGGGAGCGGCTATCATCGCTGCTGCCTCCACCGACGTTGCTGCCTTCGCCTCGGTTAGCGAGGCGGTCGCGGCGATGAGCGGCACCCAGGACTCCGTGCTGCCGAACCCCGAACTGGCGCAGCGATATGCCGAGGCTGCAGCTGTCTTCGCCGACCTCTATCCAAGAGTGGCCTCCTTGGGCCCAGCCCTGGCGCGGCTGCGCAAGGCTGGGCCCGCCTGACGCTCCCCATTCTGCGAACGGTCGCGCGGAGCCCTGTGCGGCAGGAGTCGTGTGAAGTTGGGCAATATCGCCGCTGAAGTTGAGCAATATCGCCGCGAGTTCGGTTGCCACGTAGCCCCGACCAACTTTGTTTACCGGGAAGGGATCTGGAGCACCCATGGGCTGACTCCCTTGAGTCGGTGACGCCAACCTTCTTCGCGTCCCCTGGAGGTCGCCCTAGCTCAAGCGGCGAATGACTAGTGCGCCGCCCGCCTGGCGTCCCTTAAGGGCATGTAGTCCAATGTCGAGGCCCTCGCGACAAGGTTCGGTGTCAGGCGGACCGATCGCACGTTCTCGCCAGCCAGGCGGCGGAGAAGCAGGGTGGTCGCCCGCCGGCCCAGCTCATAGATGGGGCTGTCGATACTTGTCAGCGGAACGGGCAGGTGGCGAACGAAGGGTACGTCGTTGTAACCGATGAGTGCCACGTCGCGGCCGGGCTGCAGGGATGCCTCGCGCAGCGCGCCCATGGCGCCGACAGCCGCAAGGTCATTGGTCGCGAAGATGGCCGTGACCTTGGCGCGCCGCAGCAGCAGGCGTGTCGCCTGATACCCACTCTCCTCGTCGAACTCGGAGGGAACGACCAAGGCTTCGGGCACATGCATCGATAGGCGCTTCGCTTCCTCTAGAAAGCCACGGGTTCGTTCGGTTGCTGTGCTCGCATTCTCCGGTCCGCGCAATACGGCAACTCGGCTGTGGCCTGTCGCGACCAGGTGGGACGCGGCCAGGGCGCCGCCGACGGTGTCGTTCACAGTAGCGCTCAACTGCCCTCGGGAACGTCGCACAGCTAGGGCGAACGGCACCGCGCCATGCGCCAGGGCGTCGATCACTTCGTCGTTCTGCGGTCTCGCGTCAGCGATGACAACGCCGTCGACGCGTCGGTCCAGCAGTGCCTCCAGACGTTCCAGTCGGGATGAGTCGTGATCCTGGCTGTACGTTGCAACGGTGGAGTAGCCAGCCGCGAAGGCTGCGTCATCGATCCCTTCGTACACGCGAGCCAGGACGTAGTCCGTGAACCTTGGCACGAGGACGCCTAGAACGCGGGAGTTGCGGGTCCTTAGTGAAGCGGCCGCCAGGTTGGGTCGGTACCCCATCTCGGCCGCCGCTGCCAGAATCCGTTCGGCGGTGGGCGTACCTGTCATCTGGCCGCTGAGGACGCGGGAGGCGGTCGAAGGGTGTACACCAACAGCACCTGCCACGTCGGCCAGGGTGACGGCGTCAGAGTGCTTCATTGCCATTCCTCGCGTCCCGGTGCAGAGAGGTGCTCTACCGCACAAAGCCCGACCCTAGCGCCGTAACAGGGGCGCGATGGCCAGCATCGATGCTGCGAACTGAAACTGTACTGAGAGGCTTCGTACCGCAGGCTTCGCCCACGAACGCGCGCAGCATCGCGGATCCGCCGCAGTCGGGGCCTTCAGCATCAGCCGGCAGGGGCCACTCGCGCCCAGATGAGCGCCGTGATCGGCTGCCCACTAAACCGACTGCCGCCCCCGTGACGTAGGGCAGCCGACGAGCCGAGTGACCTTTTTCTGCGAAACTCTTCCGCTCACGCAATCGATTGCGTAAAGTCACCGATCGACGACGAAACCATGGCCGCCGTCGCGCAATCACAGAGGATGTCGCCGGTTGGCTGGCACACCGCAGCCAACCTCAGTCGCTGAAACCCGAGGCTGCCGGAACCATGCGACCAGCCACCGAGAAGACCGGAGCGCGTAGGGCTTCTACACGTTCAGATTGACCCAGTCCGCCTGATGTGGCCACCGGTTCAGTGGCCGCATCTGAGTACCAGCCGCCCTAGGCAGCCGCCTCGCCGAGGGCAAAGCACGCACGCCAATGCCCACGGAGCGCCATGGACTGCGCGACCGTGACCCGATTCGGTGACAACGGTGTCACCGTTGGAAAGGACTGTTATGGACAGGCAAGTTCATGGCGAGGTTCCGGCCGGGTACAGCCCCCGGCTCTACAACGAGGACATTGCCCCTCGAGCTCACGACGGCCACTGGAAGACCTGGGACCTGTTCGCCTGGTGGATGTCTGCCTGGCACAGCCTCGGTGGATACACCATGGCGGTGGGCCTGCTGGTACTCGGCCTGACCGGGTGGCAGATGACGCTGGGCATGGTTATCGGCTTGGTGATCATCTTCGTGTGCAGCAACCTCATGGGGGTTGCGGGGCAACGAATCGGGGTTCCCTTCCCCGTGTTCGCGCGCATCAGCTTCGGCACGCGCGGAGCAAACATCCCCGCGGTCCTGCGAGCCATCGTCGCGATCGCCTGGTACGGCATTCAGACGTACTTGGCGTCGGCAGCGGTGATGCTGCTCGTCATCAAGGTAGCCCCGGGAGCCAAGTCAGCGGCAGAGGGAGGCTTCCTCGGGCTGTCGATGTTGGGATGGATCTGCTTCATCGTCCTGTGGGTGGCTCAGCTCGCCGTCCTCTGGGGTGGGATGGAGGCAGTTCGCAAACTGTCTGACTTCGCGGGCACCACCATCTGGATCGCCATGATCGCCCTCGCCGTGTGGGTGCTGAACCGGGCCCACTGGTCGATCAGCTGGAACTACCACGAGGGTCCGGCCCTGTCGGGCGGCGGCACTGTAATGGCGGTCCTCGGTGCCACCTTCATCACCACGGCGTACATGGGCGGCCCCATGCTGAACTTCGCTGACTTCACCCGTCTCGCGCCGAGTGAGAAGGACGTCCGCAGGGGAAACATGTACGGCCTGCTCGGCAATGGGATCGCCTTCTGCGCCCTGTCCGTAGTCATCGTGCTGGCTTCGGTCAAGGTCTACGGCAAGGCCATCACCGACCCCATCGTGATGTTGGCGGACATCGACTCTGTCGCCCTGCTGCTGGTGGCCATCATCTCGGTCGGCATCGCAACTGTGGGTATCAACATCATCCTCAACTTCGTCTCGCCGGCGTACGACTTCGCCAACGTGTGGCCGGAGAAGATCGACTTCCGTCGCGGGGGACTGATCACTGCAGTTCTGGCCCTTCTGGTGATGCCGTGGAAGCTCTACGCCAACCCGGTCGCCGTGAACTACTTCATCGGCGGCGTGGGCGCGCTCATGGGCCCGCTGCTCGGCATCATGTTGGTCGACTACTACTACGTGAAGCGGTGCTCGGTGTCGGTAGCCGACCTGTACCGCGACGCAGAAGATGCCCCGTACCACTACAACAACGGCTTCAGCCGAAACTCGCTGATCGCGCTAGGTGTCTCCGGAGTCATCGCCCTGCTGGTGGCGTATCTGCCGGCTCTGGCCAGCTTGGGTCACTTCTCCTGGCCTGTCGGTGTTATCGCGGGCGCCGGTATCACGGCATTGCTCAACCGCGGAGTGGCGCCGTACTCGGCACCTGCCGCCGAGCGCAGCGAACTCGACCTGGAAGCCCCGAGGGTGTGAGGCGTTCATGACGCGGCGAACCGTTGCTGTCGCGCAGGTCGGTGGGATCCAGCCCGACGAGGACCGTCCCGCCGTGGTCGAGCGCCTGGTGCACCTCCTTGAGGAGGCGGCGGAGCGCGGTGCCCAGTTCGTCGTGTTCCCGGAAATGGCTCTCACGACCTTCTTCCCCCGGTACTGGACCGAGGACACGGACAGGGTCGACTCGTGGTTCGAGTCCGCCATGCCCAACCCGGCCGTCCAGCCGCTGTTCGACCGGGCGAAGGAGCTAGGCGTGGGCTTCTACCTCGGTTACGCCGAACGCACGGACGACGGCCACCACTACAACACCGCGATCGTGGTCGATAGCTCGGGCGGAATCTGCGGCAAGTACCGCAAGATCCACCTGCCTGGCCACTCGGACAATCGGCGAGACCTTCGCGCGCAGCATCTGGAGAAGAAGTACTTCGAAGTCGGAGACCTGGGGTTCGGGGTGTTCGACGTGGACGGGCTGAAGGTCGGCCTGTGCCTGTGCAACGACCGCCGTTGGCCGGAGGTCTACCGTGTGCTCGCCCTGCAGGGCGCGGATTTGGTGGTCCTCGGGTATAACACGCCGCTGGACGTCCCTGGCTGGCAAGAGCCGCCTCACATGAAGATGAGTACGCACCTGCTCTCACTGCAGGCCGGCGCGTACCAGAACTCGCTGTGGGTTGCCGCGGCCGCCAAGTGCGGGGTCGAGGACGGCAGCTACATGATCGGCGGCTCTGCGATCGCCACGCCAGGCGGCGACATCTTGGTGCAGGCACTGTCGGACAGCGACGAGGTGGTGGTCGGCACCATCGACACCGACTACTCCGAGCCCTTCAGGCGAAGCGTCTTTGACTTCGAGGCGCATCGCCGCCCCGAGCACTACCGGCTCATCATCGAGCGGACTGGGCGCGGCGAGCCTGTCCCGGCACCCATCCCCTGATTCCCAATCGCAAGGAGAGGCCCCAGACATGAGGAAGTTGATCACCGGCGGACGGATCATCACCGCCGTCGATGACTATGTCGCCGACGTGCTCGTCGAGGACGAGACCATCGTCGCGATTGCCGCACACATCGACGTCGACGCCGACGAGGTCATCGATGCCGCGGGGCAGTACGTCCTGCCGGGTGGGGTCGATCCGCACGTGCACTTCCGGATGCCGTTCGCCGGCACAGAGACCATCGACGACTTCACCAGCGGAACCGCCGCGGCTGTCCGAGGCGGCACAACCACCGTGATCGACTTCCCGCTCCAGTCCCGCGACAAGGGGCTGATCGAGACGCTGGACCACTGGCATGGCCTGCTAGGCCAGGACCAGCCGATGGTGGACGTCGGGTTCCACATGATCGTCAGCGACCTGTCCGACGGCAAGCTCGCCGAGGTTCCCCGACTGGTCGACGAGGGCGTTACAAGCTTCAAGCTGTTCATGGCCTACAAGAACTCCCTTATGGCCGACGACGAGACCATCTTCGAGGCCTTGTGTGCCTCGGCAGACCACGGGTTGCTGACGATGATGCATGCCGAGAATGGTGGCGTCATCGATGTCCTCGTCCGGCGGGCGCTGGCCGAGGGTCGGACGGGTCCGAAGTACCACGAGTCGACCAGGCCAGCCAAGGCGGAGGCTGAGGCGGTGCACTCGGCCATCGCCATCGCGGAGATGGCGGGCGCGCCCGTGTACATCGTCCACCTGTCCGCTGAGGAGTCGCTCCATCACGTGGCCCAGGCGCGGGCACGGGGTATCGCGGCATACGCAGAGACCTGTCCCCAGTACCTGTTCCTGGACAGCTCGGTCTACGACCTGCCGGAGTTCGAGGCGGCGAAGTACGTCTTCACCCCGCCGGCGCGAGCCAAGCATCACCAGGAGGCGCTGTGGCGCGGGCTGGCGTTCGACGACCTCGCCGTCGTCTCGACCGATCACTGCCCGTTCTGCTTCGCAGATCAGAAGCGTTTGGGCATCGACGACTTCAGCAAGATCCCCAACGGCGGCCCGGGAGTGGAGGCTCGCCTGCAGTTGGTCCACGACGGTGGCGTGCGGACGGGACGCATCTCTCTGAACCGCATGGTCGACGTGCTGTCCACCACCCCGGCCAAGCTCTTCGGGTTGTTCCCCAAGAAGGGCACCATCGCAGTCGGTAGCGACGCCGATCTGGTCATCTTCGACCCGAACAAGCGTGAGGTCCTGTCTGTGGAGACGCAGGTCTCCAAGGTGGACTACTGCAACTACGAGGGCCGCGAGGTGGTCGGAAGTCCCACGGTCGTGATGAGCCGCGGGGAGACCGTCGCCCGTGACGGCAAGGTGGTGGGGCGCCCCGGTCACGGGCGCTTCATCAAGCGGGCCCAGCACCTGGAGCCCCTGCCGGGGAGGCGAATCGACACCAGCATCAAGGTGATCTCGTGACACTGGTTGCGGGTGCGGAGCGACTCCACAGCGACCTTGCCGAGCTGGCGACATACAGCGAGGGCGGCCCTGGAACCAGCAGGCGTCTGTTCAGCGACGCCTACCGCGACTCTCGGGACTGGGTGCGCGAAACCATGCGCGAGTCTGGTCTCGTCGTCCGAGCGGACGCCGCTGGCAACCTCGTCGGCGTGCTCGAAGGCAATGACCCCAGAGCTGG
This sequence comes from Pedococcus sp. NPDC057267, assembly GCF_042668795.1. Taxonomy (NCBI): domain Bacteria; kingdom Bacillati; phylum Actinomycetota; class Actinomycetes; order Micrococcales; family Intrasporangiaceae; genus Pedococcus; species Pedococcus sp. NPDC057267. Next base: position 16,693 of record NZ_JBHUYG010000006.1, read on the forward strand.
AACCTTGATGATGGGATCGCACACGGACACCGTCGACGGCGGCGGCAACTACGACGGGGTCGTGGGCGTCCTGGGGGCCATCGAGGTGGTCCGTCAGTTCCGCGAGGAGGGGCGACGCCTCGCCCACGACGTAGTCGTTGTCGACTTCCTCGGGGAGGAGTCGAATGACTACGGGCTCACCTGTCTGGGCTCGCGGTCCTTCGTTGGCGACCTCACGGCGAGTGACCTCGCTCGCGTCGACACCGCGGGCAGGACTCTGGGACAACGGTGCGCAGATAGCGGACTCGACCCCCATGGTCTGCTTGCAGCAGGGCGCCAGTTCCAGCGCCCACGTGCGTACGTCGAACTCCACATCGAGCAGGGACCGGTATTGGAGGAACGCGGCGCCGACATCGGCGTCGTCACCGGCATCGTCGGTATCCAGCGACTCCTCGCGACGTTCATCGGGCAAGCAGACCACGCCGGAACAACGCCGATGGATCGACGACGCGACGCCCTGGTCGCCGCAGCCTCGGCCGTGCTGGCCGTCCGGCAAACCGGGTGCGACGCAGGCGGCCAGGGGGTGGCCACCGCTTCCGACATCTCCGGATACTCCAGCGGACCCAACGTCGTACCCCGGACCGCGAGGCTGCAAGCGGAGATGCGCAGCATAGAACCCGTCTGGCTCAGCGCAGCCGAGCGCCGTCTGACGCAGGAGATCCAGCACATGGCCGAGTCATACGGCGTCGAGGTCGACCTCGAGTGGATCGCCGACAACGAGCCCCGCCCGATGGACGGCACCATCCAGCGACGAATCTCAACTGCGGCCGAGGCCCTCGGGCTGAGGTGGGAAGCGATCCCCAGCGGCGCCACGCACGACGCGGTGCACCTGGCACGAGTGTGCCCTACAGCAATGGTCTTCGTCCCCTCCATCGGAGGGCGAAGCCACTGCCCGGAGGAGAACACCACCATCGAGGACTTCGTCCACGGAGTGGGCGTTCTCAAGGAAACCCTGACCGATCTCGACTCGACCCGCGCATAGAGGACACGTACATGGACAACGTCACCGTCGCGCTCACACAGACGATGTGGACAGGCGACAAGGAATCGATGATCGACAAGCACGTCGAGCTCATGCGCACCGCCCATGAGCGCGGCGCCGACATCATCTGCTTCCAAGAGCTTTTCCACGGCCCCTACTTCGGCATCGTCCAGGATGCCCAGTACTACGAGTACGCCGAGAGCGTTCCCGGGCCCACGACCGAGCGCTTCCAAGACCTTGCTCGAGAGCTCTCCATGGTCGTGGTGCTCCCGCTCTACGAGGAAGAGAACACTGGGGTGCTCTACAACACCGCGGCCGTCATCGACGCAGACGGCACCTACCTCGGGAAGTACCGCAAGAACCACATCCCCCACCTCGACCGGTTCTGGGAGAAGTTCTACTTCAAGCCGGGCAACCTCGGCTGGCCCGTCTTCGACACGGCTGTCGGACGCGTCGGGGTCACGATCTGCTACGACCGCCACTTCCCCGAGGGGTGGAGGGTCCTGGGGCTCGGGGGAGCGGAAATCGTCTTCAACCCCAACGCGTCCAAACCCGGCCTGTCCAACCGGCTGTGGGAGCTCGAACAGCCCGCGGCGGCAGGAGCCAACGGCTACTTCGTATGCGTGCCCAACCGGGTCGGTCGAGAGACCAACGAGTTCGGCGAGGCCGCGGTCGACTTCTACGGGACGTCCTACGTCGTGGACCCCATGGGCAACTTCGTGGGCGACAAGGCGAGCGCCACAGACGAGGAGTTGTTGATCCGCGAGCTCGACATGTCGATGATCCAGAAGACTCGCTATGACTGGCAGTTCTACCGGGACCGCCGCCCAGACGCCTATGGCCCCATCGCCGCGCCGTGACGGCAAACCCCCGGCCGGCCCACGCGTCACGGATGGTCGTCGAGCTCGTGGCTACGGGAGGGACCATCGCGAGCCGCCACACCGATGCCGGTGTCGTAGCGTCCGTCACCGGCCGTGAACTCCTGGATGCTCTGGGTGCGGCCCTACCGCAGAGCCTCACCCTGAAGGCACAGGACGTCGGTGTCCGGGGCAGCTACGCACTCACACTCGAAGACATGAAGGCGATCGCCGACGCCGCCATCGAGTGCTGCACGTCTGGTGCCGACGGTGTGGTCGTCACGCATGGCACCGATTCCATGGAGGAGACGGCGTTCCTGGTCGACCTCCTGCACGAGGGGGACGAGCCGGTCGTCTTCACAGGCGCACAGCGCCCCTTCGACGACCCCGCCGGTGACGGCTCGGCCAATCTCGCCCTCGCCATCTCCACGGCCGCTGATGCAACACACCGTGGAAGGGGGGTCATGGTCGCGTTTGCCGACGGAGTGATGCCGGCCGTCGGCGTCCGGAAGGTCTCCACCGAGGGCCTGAGGGCCTTCGCCAACACCATGCACAGCGCACAGACCCCTTGGCCAAGGAGCTCCATCGCGGGAGCTGCCGCGGGTGTGGCTGACAAGGCGTTGGCACCTGTCACCGTGGTGGCCGCGGTGCCTGGGGGTGACGGGCGGGCGCTCCGGGACGCTTGCGCCCACGCCCCCGCGGGCATCGTCTTTCAGGCCCTGGGTATCGGAAACGTATCACTCCACGATGCGGAGGCCGTCGCCGAAGCAACCGCAGCCGGAATCCCCGTCCTCGTCACCAGCCGGGTGCAGCAAGGCCAAGTCAAGGCCGTGTACGGCAACGGCGGCGGCAAGGCACTCGAGGAAGCAGGAGCCGTGTTCGCCGGCGCCTTGTCCACCTGGCAAGCCCGAATCCTCCTCTCGGTGTCGATGACGCTGTCGCGGACCACGGGCCTGGACGACGCAGCCAGGTGGCTCCGCCACCACACGGCACCACAGTGATTCGCAGCAGAACCGCAAACCAACATAACTACGGGAGGGCACGACGTGAGCAAGGACATCAAGGTCGCATTCGGAACCGACGTCGACGCGGTGGGCGGTTGGCTGGGCTCCTACGGGGGAGAGGACTCTCCCGACGACATCTCGCGGGGAATCTTCGCCGGCGAAGTCGGCGTACCCCGCCTTCTCGAACTGTTCCGGCGGCACGGTCTGACCCAGACGTGGTTCTGGCCCGGTCACTCGATCGAAACCTTTCCCGAGCAGTTCCGTGCCTGTGTCGAGGCGGGCCACGAGATCGGCGTGCACGGCTACTCACACGAGAACCCGATCGCCATGACCCGCCAGCAGGAGGAGGAGGTCCTTGACCACTGCATCGAGCTCATCGAGTCAGTCTCCGGACGCCGACCCACGGGGTACGTTGCGCCGTGGTGGGAGTTCAGCCCCGTGACCAACGAGCTTCTCCTCGAGCGCGGCATCAAGTACGACCACTCACTCATGCACCGAGACTTCGAGCCCTATTACGTCCGCGTCGGCGACAGTTGGACCAAGATCAACTACGAAGCGTCCTCCGCCCACGATTGGATGAAGCCCCTGGCGCGCGGGACCGAGACAGCGCTCATCGAGATCCCGGCCAACTGGTACCTCGACGACCTCCCACCGATGATGTTCATCAAGGCCAGCGCAAACAGCCACGGCTTCGTCAACCCTCGCGACATCGAACAAATGTGGCGAGACCAGTTCGACTGGGTCTACCGCGAAATGGACTACGCCACGTTCACCATGACCATCCACCCCGACGTGTCAGGACGACCCCAGGTGCTCATGGCCGTCGAGCGGCTCATCGAACACATCAACTCCCACGACGGCATCTCGTGGTGCACGTTCGACCAGATCGCCGACGACTTCGCCCGCCGAAGCACTCAGGGCTGACTGTCGCGACCCGAGAGACAGACGAAACGTGTGCGGCGGCTGCGGCAGCGGGCTCACAGAGGACCCTTGGGAGGTACGGGCCGATGGTGGCACTCGACGGGACCTAAACAGACGAGCCGCAGAGGCTCAACGCATCAGCGGAGGCAGGCTGCAGGTTCGGGCCTTTGGAGACACGGGATATCAAACTCTCACCCGAACTGGTGCTCGAGGCGTCCACGCGAGCCTCGACAGCCTGATCGCTCTCATTGTCGCCGAGTGTGGACCAAGCGTGGTGCATGGAGCTGATTTCGAATCCGGCGGCATTGTGCAGGCAACTCTCCTTGGCCGGGTGAGATCGTCTGACGGCCCCGGCCCGCTCGGCAAGGCAGAGCCGAACTGCCACTAGGTCGCCTACCTGGAGGAACCTCCGATGCCGCGGACGCCTTAAAGGTCTGAAGCCTGGGACGCACAGCTCTGCCCCTGCCCTAAGGGGCATGGCCGTGGTGCAGCGCCCACATCCGTGGCGCGGCGCCTTGGCCACTGCCCGCCGACGTCCATGGCGTCGGTTTCAGTGCCTGACATAGAGCGGTGGCGGAACCGAGTCCCATCGGCAGCCCAGGTCACGCGAACATGCTGGTCACCTAGCCTGCCGTTCCAGGGTCCAAGCTCTGTCGATACCAGCTCTAAACGTCACATCCGCGCTTGCCGCGCAGCGCCCGCTGCCCCGATCCACTGACTCTTGGGGGACGGCCAAGACGTCCAGTCCGCCACCAGCTCTCGGCGTTTCCGATCTTCAGTCAGAGGCGAACGTGCAGGTCAAGGACCCGCCCAGGGGCGTCGTGCGGGATCTCGTGCGACGCGGAGCCCTGCGGCCAAATGCGAATCGCCGAGCGCGGGCTGATGTCAAGGAGCCCGCGGACGAGGGCAGAGGGCAGAGGCTCATCCGAGACGTCTGCCGAGGTTTTGGAGCCGAGACCGTTGTCCGCACCAATCGCGATCGCGCTGAGAATGCGCTTCGCTGGAAGCGCGGATAGTTCCTCAATAGTTACTCAGTCGGCGCGGACGAGCCTTCGCTAGCAACGGCCAAAGGGCCTCTGACCTGCGAAAACGTGTCGGGGGTGACTGGATTAGACCCTGCGGTCTCTGCCTGTTGGTTGTCGTCACCATTGATCGTCCGGCGCGCGTGGCCGATCTACCACCGACTGTCGGCCCCTCCGGATAGGGTCAGATTCGAGAACTGGTGACTGGTCGGGGAGGAATTAGACGGTGGTCGATGAGCAGATTTCGCTCAGCGGGGAGAGTATCGACGTCACGCCGCACCCACGACTGCTGGCCGTGCTGGGCGACATCGAGTTCGCTCCCTGGCAATGTTTGGCGGAGCTGATCGATAACGCCTTCGACGACTTCTTGAGCAGCCCGCCCAAGGATGTCAGCCCTCGGGTCGCCATCAGCCTGCCAAGCCGCGACTCGGATCACCGAGACGCCCAGGTCTGGGTCAGCGACAACGGCCGGGGGATGAGCCTGGAGCACCTCAACAACGCGCTCTCGGCGGGCTGGTCCAGCAACGCCCGCTACGGCAAGTTAGGGCTCTTCGGCATGGGCTTCAACATCGCCACGGCGCGGTTGGGCAACACGACCAAGGTGCGCACCACTCGGGCCGGCGACCCCGAGTGGGTCACAGTCACCCTCGACCTGCAACGAATGGCGTCCCGGGACAACTTCCTGGTGCCCGTCATCCGGGAGCCTAAGGACGACCCCGCCGAACACGGCACCCAGGTCATCGTCAGCGACCTCCGCCAGGAACAGCACGACCTTCTCTCGCGTCAACAGTCCAAGATCCGCGACCTCCTCGGCGACGTCTACTCCTATCTGCTGCGTGACCGGCACTTCTCGTTGCTCGTCGACAGCAAGGCCGTCCGGGCGCTCCTGCCGTGCGTTTGGGGCGAGGAACGATTCGTGGTCCAGCGCGGAGAGAAGTACCCGGCCTACATCGAGATCAACAAGGAACTCACACCGCTGAAAGCCTGCCACTCCTGTGGCCGCTGGCAAGACCTGACCGCCCGCGAGTGCGAGGAGTGCGGCAGCACCGATCTCGAGGAACGAGAGCGCCGCATCACGGGCTGGCTGGGCATCCAGCGCTACTCTCACAAGTCCGACTTCGGCATCGACTTTCTACGCAACGGGCGCAAGATCCTGGTGCGTGATGTCAGGCTATTCGCTTGGGAAGACCCCAACGAGCCCGGTGCCCGACCCGAGGTCGAGTACCCGATCGAGGTCCCCTACGAGGGTCGGATCGTGGGGGAAATCCACATCGACCACGTCCGCGTCAACTACCAGAAGAACGCGTTCGAGTACAACACCGTCGAGTGGAAGCACGTCGCGCGCACTCTGCGAGGTGAGGGGCCGCTCCGCCCGAACATCGCTCGCGTGGCGGGCTACCCGACGAACGAATCACCTATCGGTCGACTATTCACTGGCTACCGCAGACTCGACCCGGGCCTGAAGTGTCTGGTCCCTGGTGACGGCTCCCACGCCATCCACGAGAAGGCCCGCGAGTGGTCCAAGCTGTTCCGCAAGGGCGAGCCCGACTACCAAGACGACCACATTTGGTACGAAGCGGCCAAGCAGCACGACGAGCCGAAGGTCATCGTGCCGCCCGAGGCGAGCGACACCCTCGCGGATGGCGACGGGGACGCGCGCAACCGGCTCGACATCCCCGAGCCCACCGATTCCCAACCCGAACAGGGCGACCCAACTCCTCCACGGGAGACCGAGGACCAGAAGCAGGAGCGGTATCGCCAGTCCGGGTCGGTGCTCCACGACGTCTCAGGCGACTACGCCCTCCCCGGCTTCGGGAATGCCTTGAAGGTGACCGTGTACGCCATCGCCAATACCGAGGTCACTGACACAAACGGGGAACGGGTGCCCGTCTATGTCCAGCAGCAACGGGGCAGCGATGTCCATGTCTTCGTCGACTTCGACCACGCGCTCTTCACCGAGTTCGGCGGCGACCCGCGCGAATACGCGGTCCTCGGCATCGCGGAGCACATCCGCGACCGACGTGGCAGCCACCAAGGGCTGAGCTCGATCATCGCCGAGCTCAAGGACCGATGCCTCCCGGATCAGAAGCTGACCCCGAGCGCGCTGGGAGCGCAGGCACACGCGCTGCTCGACCGCGTCCGCGTCATCATGCGCCCGGTCATCGCCGGAAACTCCGAAGGCTTCTGGGCCTACGTCGTCGAAGCCGAGCAGGCTGCGGCTGAACAGCGATTCGCCCAGAAAGGTCTCGACACCGACTGGCAGCAGGCTCGCGAGAGCGGGGACTGGATCCTCTACGCCTCCTCGGCGGCTCTGTCGCGTCTGATCCAGCAGAGACCGGGCGAGTTCCTCGATGGCAGGGTGTTCCGCGCCTCGTACTCCAGCTTCACCGATAACCACGCCCGGGCACTCACCGTGAACCGCCTGATCGGATATCTCAATGACGCCGGTCAGCTGGCCGAGCACCAGACGCGACGCCGCCCCGACGAGTTGAACCGCGGCAAGTTGAGCTGCCGGCTTCTCGAGGCCGAGCTCGTGGATATCGAAGAGGTATCGCCATGAGCGACTCCTTCGTAGACCCCCGACAGCTCATCCTGGGTGGCGAGCGCCGGTTCACCGCGCAAGTGGAGCGGCTCCTCGGCCTCCTTCGCTACGGTGATATCGCCAACATCGACGGATCCGGCGACGTTGGAGGCGACCTGCTTGCCACCATCGCCGGTCAACAGTGGGTCTTTCAGGCCAAGTGGCAAAGACAGGGCAGCGTCCCCCGGACGGCGGTCGACGAGGTCTCGAACGCGATGGACCACTACCGCGCGCATCGAGGCGTCGTGGTCACGAACGTCAAACCAAGCCGAGACGCCGTGGCGCGAGCCCAAGTCCTCGCGCGCACCGGACAGCGCATCGATTTCTGGACCGGCGCTGACCTTCAGCAGCTGTGGGAGCAAGCGCCCGATCAACCGCCTCGAATCCGGCTGCGAAAGTATCAAAGTGACGCGGTCGCCGCCCTGATCGACGTCCTCGACACCGAAGGTCGGGCTCTGCTGGTTCTCGCCACGGGCCTCGGCAAGACCGTCGTCGGTGGGGAAGTGATCGCCCACCACCTTTCCTTGGACCCGAAAGCCGACATCCTGGTCGCGGCCCACACCAAGGACTTGGTCGCTCAGCTCGAGCGGGCCATGTGGCGACACCTACCCAAGACGGTCAAGACGCAAGTCCTGACCGGCGACGAGAAGCCCAAGGACATCCACGGCGTCACGTTCGCCACCGTCGCCAGCGCGCTCAACGTCGCCCTCGCCGGATATCGGCCGTCGCTGGTGATGATCGACGAGACCCACCACGTCGGCGAGGACGGACTGTATGGACAACTTCTCGACGACCTCTCGGAGGCAAGCCAGTTCGGCGTCACCGCAACACCGTGGCGGGGCGACAAGTACGACATCGAAGCCCACTTCGGCGCGGCGTCGTTCAAACTCGGCATCGGCGAAGGCATGCGCTTGGGCTACCTCGCTCAGGTCGACTACCGGCTCTTCCTAGACAACATCGACTGGCATGTCGTGAAGGACGTCTCGCGCCGCTCCTACTCGATGAAGGAGCTGAACTCCAAGCTCTTCCTCCCCGAACGCGACGAGGCGATCCTCGACGAGCTTGCCCAAGCCTGGCGTTCCACGCTCGACCCCCGGGCCATCGTCTTCTGCCAGACCAAGGAGCACGCCGAGAGGATGGCGGAGCTGCTGCGCCGGACCCCCGAGTGGCGAAACGTCCAGGCCATCCACGAAGGATTGAAGGTCCGTGACCGCCAACTCCGACTGCTCGACTTTCGATCCGGACGGGTGCCGATCCTCACGGCCGTCGACATCCTCAACGAAGGTGTCGACGTCCCCGACGTCAACATCATCTGCTTTGCCCGGGTCACCCACAGCAGACGCATCTTCGTCCAACAGCTCGGCCGCGGCCTGCGCCTGCGCGAGGGCAAGCACAAGGTCATCGCACTAGACTTCGTCAGCGACCTCCGGCGCGTCGCCGCGCTGCTCAACCTGCGTCGGCAGGCCAACGCTGAGGAGATCGAGGTCCTGCCCAACGTGCCCCAGCCGCAGATCACCTTCAGCGACGCACAAGCCGAATCACTGCTGGAGCAGTGGATCCTGGACGCCGCCGACCTGGAGACCGCCAACGACGACGCGCGTCTGCAGTTCCTCGACCCAGACCTTCCCGCCTCATGAACGCCAGCCAGTCCCGTCGCGTCCCACGCGACCAAATCGAGTCGGTCGTCAAGGCGCTCTACGCCGCTGCCGATCGCCTCGACTGGGAGCACCTGCCTCCCAGCGCTAGGACGAACCAATACGACGAGTGGGTCACGGACACTGAAATCGGCGGCGTCCTGACCAAATACATGAGCGTCGAGAACGCCCGATCGTGGATCAAGGACGGGCCGATGAAGGAGTACGGTCGTGCCCGACTGGGCGCCGGCCGCTACGCGAGGTTCGGGTCCTCGACTGGTCCGACCCCGCGGCAGCTCGTGGCCCACGCCCTAGGGAACGACGCCGTTACGGTCGACGGATCCGTTGGCATCAAGCCGTTCCACTGCTTAGCCACCATCGATGGGGCGACGACCTACCTGGCGTGGGACTCTGCGAAGAACCTCCGCCACCTCATCTGGGCCTCCATCGACTACCTTGCCGACCATCCCTCCAATGCCGCCTGCGTCATCGTCCTGGAAAGCATGGAGCGCCCGACCACTCAGGCTGAAAGGCGGCGACACGCGCGCATCGCCGAGCGCTGCTCCATCCCGATCAAGTACTACCGCGCGGCGCAGCGCCCTTCTGGAAGCGGTGAGAAGTCGTGACCCGCAGTCCCGAAGTCACCTCGCGCATCATGGGCGCGGTCAAGCACACGGGCACGCGGCCGGAGCTGATGCTTCGTCGGGAACTGCATCGCCGCGGGCTGCGCTATCGAGTCACCTCGAAGCTGATCGGCAAACCTGACCTCGTCTTCGGTCGCGCACGTGTCGCCTGCTTTGTCGACGGCGACCGTTGGCACGGCAACGGCTGGAAAACACGCGGACTCACCGCCTTCGAGGACGAGTTCGAACACGCCAACTCCGGATTCTGGAAGAAGAAGATCGAACGCAACATCGAGCGAGACCGAGAAGTCACGCACGCACTGACCAACCTGGGGTGGCGAGTCGTCCGGATCTGGGCTTCCGAGATCGAGCGCGACGTCACCGCCGCAGCCGACCGCGTCGAAGCTGTCGTTCGCGGTCGTCGGGAAGGCGGCGAGGGATGACACGCGCACTCACCTCCGTCGAGCTGTTCGCCGGCGGCGGCGGCATGGCTCTGGGCACGCGGCAGGCGGGGTTCGAGCATCGCGCCCTGGTCGAGTGGTACAAGCCCGCCGCTACCGTGCTTCGTCACAACGCCCGCCGCCGGCCCGACCTGTGGCCCGAGGAAAACGTCCACGAACAAGACGTTCGCCATTGGCTCCAGGAGACCGCCATCTCCGCCGGCGAGATCGACTTGGTCGCAGGCGGGCCACCGTGTCAGCCGTTCTCGCTCGCCGGTGTTCACGCAGGTGACGAGGACGAGCGCAACATGTTCCCCGCCGCGCTCGATGCGGTCCGCAAGTTCCAGCCCAAATTCGTCATCTTCGAGAACGTGCCCGGCCTCACCCGCCCGTCCTTCTTGCCTTACTTCACTTACATCAAGCATCAGCTGGAGAAGCCCACCGTCGCCGTGAAGGGCGATGAGCTTTGGACCGAACACGACGCGCGGATCCGAAAGGCCAGCCCGCGTTCGCTGCGCTACGTCGTTAAGCAGCACCTGCTCGAAGCTGCTGACTTCGGACTTCCCCAAAACCGGCGACGCGTTTTCCTCATCGCAATGCGAAGCGACCTGCCGGGGGCCGCCATCTGGCCAGAAGACATCTTGGGTGATCACTCACGCGACGCTCTGCTTTACGACCAATGGGTGAGCGGCGACTACTGGACCGAACACAACCTCGCTATGCCCGATCAGCCCGACGGCATAGAGTCGCGCATTCGGGAGCTCAAAGAGACCGGTCGCCCCGACAAGGGCCGTTGGCAGACAATCCGGGACGCCATCAAGGGCCTTCCCGATCCGCTCGACGGCATGGACGCGGATGGAGTCGCGAACCACCGTGGCATCCCCGGAGCCCGCGCGTACCCGAAGCACTCCGGCAGCCCGTTCGACTGGCCAGCCAAGACGATCAAGGCAGGCGTTCACGGCGTCAGCGGCGGCGAAGCCATGATCCGATTCGACGACGACACCCTTCGATACCTGACAGTGCGGGAGTCCGCCCGGATCCAAGGCTTCCCAGACGACTATGAGTTCCCCGTGCCCCGCTCGCGCGCGATGGGAGCCATTGGAAACGCTGTCGCGACTCCTCTCGCGCGACTGCTCGCCGAGAGGCTCAGGGAGCACTTTGCTGTCTGAGCGCACCCGGGTCCTTGCGACGCAGTGCTGGCGAGCCCGCTCTCACGGCGGGCATCGTCAGTCTCGTGCTCAGATGAGCGAACCCCACCACGGAGGTCGTTGGAACCTCGCCTCGGGACTCGCGCGGTTTCGGTCAAGCCCGGCGTGACGCGCTGATAGTTTGTGGCATCGTGACGGAACAAGGAAGCGGTGACCAAGGGCGTTCGACGATCGCCAGCGTCGAAGATTTGATGCGGCTGCTCGGGCCCGTTACCGCGGAGGGCCGCGAGACTTGGTATCGGGGCCATCGCGACCAGAGCTGGCTCCTGGAGCCCTCCGTCCACCGCACACCCGCACACCGCGACACCGAGCTGGCGATGCTCGCCCGGTTCCGCCAAGAGGCGGCTGCCGCCGGCTTGCCGTACGCGTTCGACGAGTGGGGTTGGGTAACCTTCGCCCAGCACCACATGCTGCCCACCCGGTTGCTCGACTGGTCCAAAAGCCCACTCGTGGCGCTCTACTTTGCCAGCGAACGCGTCGCGGCTGCAGGCGCAGAGGGGATTGAGCAGGACGGCGAACTCTTCGTTCTCTATCCGAACAGGCTCAACGAGGAAGCGGGCGACGCCGGGGGCGGCCACCCCGCCCTCTTGCACGACAGCGAGATCTCGCTGCGGGAGTATTTGCCCGGCGGTGATGGCGGCGCCCGCAGGAAGCCCAGGGCAGTGGTCGCGCCGCACTCGTTCGATCGGATCCGTTTCCAAGCCGGAACGTTCACGGTGAGCCAGCGCCCACTGGCGGGTGAACCGGATGAGCCGCTGCGGCGCGCAGACGCGCTGCTGTCGTTCCTCGTTCCCTCGGATGCCAAGCGTGACATTCGAACCCAGCTCGAGGTGCTGGGCTTGAATGAAGCGTCGATCTATCGGGATCTCGACCGGATAGCCAAGTCGATCAGGTCACAGCACGGAGGAGGAGTCTCGTGAAGATCCGGACAGAGCCGTTGCGCGAGCTGTCCGTGACGCGCTTCACTCGCCTTCGGTCGGTTATCGACATGAACCCCGCGTACCAGCGTGAAGGTGGCGTGTGGAAGGAGGAGACTCGCAGCCGGCTGATCGACTCGATCCTCAACGGCCTTGATGTACCCAAGCTCTACTTTGAGGTACCGACGACCAAGCACCGAAACGATCAAGGGCTCACCGTGCAGTACGCGGTCATCGATGGCAAACAGCGACTCGAAGCCATCACCGCCTTTCTCGACGGGGAACTGGGCCTGGCCGACGACTTCTGGTTCTTCGAAGATGAAGACGTGCGTGCCGGCGGCATGACCCTGCAGGACCTACGCGCGTCCTATCCCAACCTCGCCCAACGGTTCCTCGACTATGAGCTTCCGGTCGTGAGGGTCAACACCGACAGCGTCGATCTAATCGAAGAGATGTTTCAGCGGCTGAACGCGTCCTCTGCTCTGAATGCCGCTGAGCGAAGGAATGCGGTTTCAGGGGCTACCCGCGACGCGGCGAACGAGCTCGCGGAGCATGAACTTCTCGTACGCCGATCCCCGATTAGAAGCGCGCGCTACAAGTACCGCGAGCTTGGAGCCAAGTTCCTCGCTATCGAGCATCAGACCGCAACGAGGAACCGCATCGTCGACACCAAGGCCGCGACGCTCTACGACCTTTTCGTGGCGACTCACGGAGCCAATCCGTCTCTGTCCCCTTCGACGATGAAGCAGTATCGGGATCAGGCCACGGCGACGCTCGATCGGATGTCGTCGGTGTTCGAGACCGACGACCCTCTCCTGGCCTCTATCGGGACAGTCGTCGTCTACTACATCGTCTTCCGCGAGACGACTGCGATGGCATCAGCGACGAGGGCCAAACTTCTCCAGTTCGAGGAGCTTAGGCGTGAGGCGTCACGGATGCCTGAAGACGACTCAGGTTATAGCCGACCGGCCAACGGCCGGTTGCGCGAGTACAACGTGTTCGTCCAATCGACCAACGACGGGCGCGCCCTTGAACGTCGGGCGGAGATCCTGAGCGCCTTCGTGACCGGGCACGCTCAAAGCGACCCGCTCGCCGGCTTGGACCAACTCGACGATGTCGACCCGCCGGAACACGACGACGTCGAGGAGTAGCCAAGTCGCCACGAAATCAGAGGGTGGCCAGCCGACGGCGAGGGGCCGCGACCACGCGAAAGTCACCCCGCCTGAAGCGGCCCGTCGCCGAGCACTCTCCGCCTGCGTGGCGGGCATTCGCGCCGGTACCGTTTATTGGCCGGAACGATCGGATCCTGTCCGCAACGCACGAGTATCCTGAGGTCTGGAAGCGCGGGCGAATCCCTCACCAAACCGCGTGAATCGGTAGGTTCCGGCACGGAGCAGAGGTAGTCGCGATGCCCTCGAAGGCATCCAGAGGACTCGGGTTCATGACCGTCTGCGTTCTCGACCACTGATCGGCTGGCGCGCGTGAGTGGAGTTGGCACGTCTGCGGTTCAGATCTGGTGCTCGATGGAGCGCGGCACTTCGGCGCCCCATCGAGTGTGGCAGCTGTCGTCGACGGAGCGACCGTACTGTCGGGGGTGGTCAATCCATCGGCCGAGAGTCTCGTTCAGACGGGCGAGGGATGGTGTCACCGTATCCGTACGGAGCAGCGTGGCGGCCGATCCGGGGTCGAGGCCGGCTCGCTCTGCTGTGCTGAGCCGAGCGACGAGGCGACGCCACTGGTCGGCATCCTTGGCGGCGCCGATCTCCTGGCTGGTGTAGCCGGCCGCGAGTAGGGCGGTGGTGTAGCGGCGTTCGCGGGCAAGGGCGTGGAGGGCTGAGCCTTCGGCGGCGGCCCGGGTGGGGCTTGCGTCCGTGGCGGCTTCGTCGGCGCGCGTCTGGAGAGCCGAGACGTCGGCGGCGCCGTTGGCAAGGACGCCGCGCAGGACTGTGAGTGGGTCGGTCTCGGGTAGGTCGTCGTGGGCGGTTCCGCGGTCGGGGTCGTAGGTGGTGTCGACGTAGAGCAGGTTGGCCTCGCGGCCGCGAGTGGCCATGACGTAGAGCGGTTCGCGGGTCGTGGTGGCGGTGACGTATGCATGTGCGATGTCGACGGTGCGGCCTTGGGCGCGGTGGGCGGTCATGGCGTAGCCGAGGTCCAGGTGTTCGGTGACGTATGCCGCGGGCAATTCGACCGAGTCAGGCGCTTCAGCAGCCCTTCCGGGCCGCATGAGCGTCACCGAACCATCCGGACGCAACGCTGACACGGTCCAGGTGTCGCCGTTCTTGACCCACCCGCTACGAACGGCCAGGTCGCGGTTGTTGCGCCGGGTGACGACGACGTCGCCGACTCCGATGACTGTTCCGTTGGCGGTGGTGACACCGTGGTCACCGACTATGCCGGCGGCCACCCGGTCGGCGCGGGCGCGGGAGTTCAGCTCGGCGACGGTGGTCGCGTCGGCGGCGACCATGACCGCGGTCCGGCCGGCATCGATGTCGGCCCGCCACGCGGCGTACAGCCGGTCGAGGACATCCTCGCGCGGGCCTCCGGTGACCCGGCCGTGTGCCTGGTAGATGTCGATGCTGGTGCGGTGCCCGGCGCGCAGATGCAGGGAGGTGTCGCGTTCCCATTCGTGCCGGAAGCGGCGGACGACGCCGAGCTCTGGTGGGTTGTCGCGGTCGGCGACGAGGAGGGCGAACGCACCGCCGGCTTGGACGGGGGAGAGCTGGTGGGGGTCGCCGACGAGGAGGACCTTGGCATGGGCGGTGCGGGCTTCGGTGGTGATGCGGTGAAGGTCGCAGGTGGAGGCCATGGAGGCTTCGTCGACGATGACCAGCTGTCCGGGGGCGAGTCCCCACCGGTTGTGTTCGGCGTCGATGCGGTCGCGGCGGCGCTGCAGAGCACGCGTACGCAGGGAAGGGGCGGCGTAGCGGAGCCGGGCGTCGAGGCGGGCCAACTCGGCCTCACGCTGGGATTGGCGGTCGTGTTCGGTGAGCCACTTGGCGGTGTTCTCGGTCGGCACGCCGACGGCGGATGCGAGGACCTCGGCGGCTGCTGCGGAGGGTGCGAGCCCGACGACGGCCCCGGCCCCGTAGACCGCCTCCCACGCGGCGCGGACGCCGGCCATGGCGGTGGACTTTCCTGTCCCGGCCGCGCCCACGAGGACGTCCAGGGCGCGGCCTGATGTCACGATGGAGACCACGGCGGCGGCCTGGTCGGGGCCGAGGACGGTGTCGGATCGGGGTACTTGTGCGGCGACGGCGGCTTCGGCGAGGACATGTTCGACGATCGGTGCGTCCGTCGTGCGGCCGGCGTCGACGAGCGCTTCCTCGGCCGCCAGCGTCTCCTTGGTCGTGAACGTGACGCCGTCACGGGCACGGAACCGGGACGACCCATCGGCTCGGACCAGCTCGGCCGGGAGCGACTCGATGCCGTCGTCGGGGGTGAGCCGGACGGCGGCGTCGAGGACTAGCCCGGTCACGCCCTCGACCGCCGCAACACGGTCCGTGGCGGTGGTGAACCTGTGCCCGTGCAGCTGTCGGACGGCCTCGGCGAACACGTTGGCGCGGTTGAACACCGACCGCTTCGACCCGACGTGGGCCAGGGTTCGCTGCGCGGCGGCGCCGATCACCGCATGGTCGACGCCGGCCCGCTGGCTGGCCGCGTTGGCGCCCTCGCGGGCCAGTCCGGCAACCCAGCCGGGACCGTCCATGCCGATGATGCGCTCGGCCCGGGCCAGCCAGCCGGCGACGAGGTCGTGCAGGCTGTGCCGCTCCTTCTCCGGCCGCGTCGACAGGGTCGCCTGCTGCCGCAGGCGGAGCACCTCGTCCGTGCTCGGACGCCGCCCGTGCGAGGCCACGAACTCCCCGACAAGGTGTTCGGTCGCCGTCTCGATCTGGTGCGCCCGCTGGGAGAACTCGTCCATCAGCGCCTCGGGAACCCCGGCCACTTCCCACGCCGGGGCAGCGGAGCGGGGGCGCTGCCGGGCCTCCCATGCCCACCCGAGCTCGACGGTCAGCCGGTCGGCGAGGACAGCGTTGTACAGCTCGGAAAGGCCCACGGTCGCTCGGAACAGCGCCTTGGAGTCGAGGGTGCGCCAGCCGCCGTCGGAGACGGCCTGCACGCGGTTGAGGACGACGACGTGGGTGTGCAGTTGAGGGTCGCCGGCCCTGGAGTCCCAGTGGTCAAACGCTGCCGCGATCACCCCACGGACGTCTTGGGAAACCACACCCCCAGCACCGGTTCGGGTGGTGAACACGTGCCGCTCGGCATACGCGAGGACGTCCTCGATCGCCGCCCGGTGCGCCGCATGGATGCGCTCGCGGGTCGCGTCGTCGGCCAAGGCCCACGCGACGGACACGGACTTGGGCGCGGAGAAGGTCAGGTCGAACCCAGCGACCGTCTTCGCGGACTTGCCGACCCGCCCGCTCGGGCCGATGAGCTGGGCCCGGTCCGGCTGCGGGGGCCGGCCGAGGGGCTGCCCGGTCAGCGGGTCCTGCAGCATCCCGAGCATCCGCCACAGCTGCTCCTCGCTCACCAGCGACCCGGCTGCGATTCCCTCGCCGGCGCCGAGCCCGGCGAGCCCGGCGCCGAGAAACCGGCCAGGTGGGGTGCCCGTCGCGGCGTAGTACGCGGTCAGCCCGGACACGCCACGCGCCTCGTCGGCGCGGGCCACCGACGACATCAGGTACGCGTACCCGGCGCCGAGCGTCATCCGCCTGATCGACATCGTCACGAGAGGGTCTACGGGAGCCGGCGGGGCAGCACCCGCCCACGGAGCGCAGCGACCGTGCCAGAGGTGTGGTGATCAGCGGAAGGGTGGAAATGACGGCGAGGTGCCGGGCGGGGTCGCTGGCGTATGTCGGGTCCCTGGCCGTGGGTCGGGCGAGGCGGGGACGATGAGCGGCAATGCGTGCATGGGCAGTGGAGGCTGGGTGCGCTCGGGCAGGCGTGACTGTGGTTTGGCGAAACAAGGCCGCCCTTCGGTGTGGGCGATCCTGCCCCGGTGGCGACCGTATGCCTGGCACATGCCAATCCGCGAAGGGAGTCAGCCCATGACCGCAACACCCGTCAGGCGCTCAGCCAGGGATCGGCTGCGTGAGGCGCAGCAGACCGAGGCCCGCGCCCTCAAGGAGGTCGATGCGGCCGTCAAGAGCCGAGATCGCGCGGCGACGCGCCTCCATGACGCCGACTGCGCGCTGGCACGAGCCCAAGCGGCGGTCGTCGAGACCTCCGGACTGGACCGCGCGGCATACCTGCTCGATGTGGACCGCGCCGAGCTCAAGCGACGGGTGCGCGACACCGAGCACGCGGATCAGCAAGGCCAGCCAGCCGTGAGCATGACAGAGTCCTCCACGGCCGGCCAGGCGTGAACCTGCACCCACTTCGCCCCCCAGTCCGTGAGCCATGCGCGCCTTGCCGAAGGTGAGGACTACCACGGACTTCAGCCCGAGGTCCGTCGCGCGGTTCGCCGAGGCGCTTAGGCTGGGCCCGATTGGGCACTCCGGGCATCGCCCCGGTCGGCCCGCGCGTCGGGATATGGGAGGTTCGCACATGGGAGAGGATCAGCGCACCGACGGATGGAGGGTCCTCTCATCCCGGCCCATCTACGAGAGCCGTTGGGTCACGGTGGGACTCAGCGAGGTGGTCCTCCCGTCCGGCCAGCACTTCGAGCACCACACGGTCAGGATGCCGGCGGCCGCAATGGCGGTCGTTCTATCGCCTGACCGTCGGCACGTGCTGCTGAGCTGGCGGCACCGGTTCGTTCCTGATATCTGGAACTACGAGCTGCCGGGCGGCCTCCTCGAGGATGACGAACCACCTGAGCAGACGATCGCTCGTGAGCTCGTCGAGGAGACTGGCTACAGGGTCGGGACGATCACGCCGTTGGTGACGTTCGAGCCGATGGTCGGCATGGTCTCGAGCCCGCACCACGTCTTCCTCGCCGAGGGCACCGAGAGGGTCGCCGAGCCGGTTGAGGCGGACGAGGGGACGTTCGAGTGGGTCGCGCTCGACGAGGTCCGCCAGCTGATCATCGACGGGAAGATCCTGAACTCAGGAACCTTGGTGGGGCTCCTGCACGTGCTGGCCCTCGACCCTGGCGAGCACAGCCCGTAGGCGTCGCCGCTGACGCGCCGACCCGAACCGGTCTGCCATCGACTTCGCGCGGACCGCCTCGGCTGCCGCTTCATCCTCCCGGCCGGCCGCGTGCAACGCCAAGGCCAGGTCGGCGTGCAGGCCGGTGGCGGCACGCACCGAGTCGTTCTCCCCTGACTGGGCCCGATGGAGTGCCTCGACGGCCGCCGGGTCGCCGAGCTCGGCGAGGCAGTGTCCATGCCATCGGTCCAGGTGCGCGGCGGTGAGCATAATGGAGGGGTGCGCCTCCGCCCCTTCGGGGGAGAAGAGCCGCTGGGCGCGGTCGAACTGTCTGCGCGACGACCCGCCGTCGCCCGCAGCCGCGAACGCCTCCGCCGCAGTGGCCAGGAGCCAGGAGCGAAGGATGGGTGCCGCCTTCGTGTCGGCCAGCTGTATGCCGTTCCCGGCCAGTTCCAGCGCCACCTGCGGTTGCCCGGCGTCGAGCAGGACGGTCGACTGCTGTGCCGTGGCGTGGGCCAGGAGAGCCGGGTCGCCACTCTCCCTGGCGCCGTCCTTCGCCAGCTCGTGCAGTGCCCATGCCGCGTTGATGTCACCCCTGTCGAGCGCCTGCCATCCTGCGAGCGCGGCCGCGCCTGCGAGCGCCGCCCCGAGCCCGGCCCGGTGGTCACCAACACAGCGGTGGAGGATCTGTTCGATCTGTCGGACGTGGGCCTCGGCCACGGCCGACTGGACCGATGACCCGAGCTGACGGTCGACCATGCGCAGCCCTTGGGTCTGCGCTTCAAGCAGTGCGACGAGCCCGTCGTCGGCATGGACGAGGGCGAACTCGTCGCTGCGGATCTGTGCGATCCGGCCTGTGTCGTCGGGCGGGACGAAACCCAATGCCTCGGGCGTGGCCCCGTAGATCGCCATGAAGGCGCGCTGGTACTCAGGCACCGAGACTGCGCGTTCGCCCGCCTCCCAGTAGGCGAACATGCGCTTCAGCGACGCACCCACCGGAGGAACCGCACCCATCCCCTCCGCCGCGACAGCGAACCGCCGCATCGCAGCAGCCTGACTCCAGCCGAGACGAATTCGCGCCTCCCGCAAAGGAGTTCGCGCCCTCGTCACTTCGGCCGAGTCACCCTCAGTCACCGGAAGTCACCTACCCCACAGCCATGTCCGACGCCACGGTGGAAGCAATCGCCAAGGTCGCAACCACCAAGGAGAAGCAGGGCATGGCCTCTCGATGGACGCTCACCAATGTAGAACATCCCGGACCGTCCGCCCCGGGGCTGCCTTTCGTCGGCGCCAGTGGGGCGCTCAACGCCCAGGTCGCGTGGAGGCAGTCGTTCGCCGACCTGTGGACAACGCAGCGCACCTTTCCGGTTGTCCACAGCAGACCCGGAATCATGCGCCGTTGCCCCCGGGACCGGGTTGTCATGGCACGAGAGGCGGGACAGAACAAGCGCTCCCGCCCCGAGCAGGGGAGAACCGCATGACCGCCACGACGCGGGACACGGAGGCCGCGGCATACGACACGGCACTCGCCGAAGCGCTCGCTGCCTGCCCGTCCGTCGGCGAGGAGTCCAGTGAGCGCACGGACCTGATGGAAGTGATCTGGAAGACGGTGTGCACCCGCACGAACCGGACTGTTGTCCCGATGGGGTCAGCGAAGTCGGTGACCATCACGCCTGAGTACGCCGGGGACGAGGTCCTCGCCGTGATGGAGTGGCTGCAGCTGCACGAGGCGGAGGCCCGCGCCCTCACTCCGGGCCGCCTGTTCCGGATGATGCGGGCCGTCGCGACTCTGGGGATGAACGGGTCGGGGCGTGCCGCCCGCGCCGACCAGCTCCGCGGCCTCACCGGCGTCCCGTCCGGCACACCCATCCGGTGGGCCCTCGTTGACGAGGAGAGGACCGCGCCATGACGTCGAGGCCATCGTTCGTCAGCTGGGCCGCCGACCAGTTGGGGTGCCGGACGGAGGGACTCGCGCTGGTCCACCTCGGTGCGGCGTTCGACATCGTCGTATGCCGGGTCGAGGATGCCGCCCGCCGGAACGTCCCCGATCCCCTTGCCATCGTGCGGAACACGCAATCCGGAGGCAACTCGCGGGTCGCCACCCGCACCATGCTCAAGCATCTCGGCTACAACCCGGCACAGCTGCGGATCATGCACCGGCTCCTCGGTGGATCACCAGGCGGTTGGCCGGGACTGCTCAGGCTGTACGTCGCAGGCGCCGACCTCACCGACACACAACGCAGGAACTGGCGGCGCCAGCTGCGGGAGGCGTTCGGCCCGGCAGTGGTGGCGGGTCAGGAACGCAGGGGCCCGATCGCCTCGTGAGTCGCCAAGGCCTCAATCCCATATGCCGCCGCCACGCCGGCGACCGCGACCACGGGAGCCGCCTCGCCGGACAGTGCGCGGGGCCGGCCATCGCCGAAGTCGAGGACGACGTGGCCTGCCGACAGATCGATGTCGAGGCCAACGAGGGAGCCCCACCAGAAGGACCGCAGGCCGGAGGTCACCAACCGCACTACGACGCGCTGATCTGTGACCAGCGCAGCGCAGTGCTGGGCCGCCTGCCATTCACCGTCCACCTGCCACCGCAGCCAGATCGGGACCGAACGGAGCGCCGTCTCACCGGGCTCGACGACGATGCCCAGCGAGGAAGCGTCGACCATCTGGTGCGGCCTCAGGCCGGCAAGCTCAAGCGCGAGGGCACGGGCATCCTCGACCGCCGCCCGCGTCAGCGCGGTCGACGGATATTGACGCGTCCTTGCCCTGGGCCGCATCCGCGCCTCCCTCTCGGTCGTCGTCATGCTCACACTGTCCTGCGCCCCGCCGACACCGCAACCGGGCGATCGGCGGATGCTGGCCCCTCGCCGCCCGTAACCTGAGCATGTCGTTCCATCGGATCGTCGCAGCCGGTCTCTGCCTCGCCTGGCCAGCGGCTGGTCTTGTCGCTGTCGTGGTGATTGGGTCCGGTGGTGACCCGGCCTTCGCGGCCACGCCGGTCTGCGCGAGCAGCGGGCCAGTACGCGGGCTGTCGCCGGCGCAGGCTGCCAACGCCAGGACCATCGTCGCCGTCGCGGCCGCACGAGGTGGAGACCGTGTGGCCGTCATCGCGCTTATGGTGGCCCTCGCCGAGTCCGACCTGCTCGTCCTGGCCAATCCCCACGACCCGGCGGGCGCGGCACACCCCAGCCAAGGCGTCGGGTACGACCACGACTCGCTCGGACTGTTCCAGCAACGGCCGAGTTGGGGCACCGCCGCACAGAGAATGGACCCAGCTGCGTCCACTGGCTTGTTCGTCGATGTGTTGCTCACCACGCGCGAGTGGTCGTCCTTGCCGCCGGCGTATGCCGCGCAGGTGGTCCAGCGCTCCGCATACGACGGCACGCCGAGCCCGGCCAACCACTACTCGGCGACCGTGGGCGGCAACTACCTAGCCCGGCAAGCGGAGGCGGCCCGACTGCTCGCCGAGATCCGTGCCGGCGGGCAGGTACCCGACTGCGGCGGAGGGCAGGGCGGCGTGCTGGCCGGGCCTCCGGGCGATCAGGGCGTGCCCCAAAGCTGGACCATCCCGGCGTCCGCCAGCCCTGCCGCCGTCACCGCAATCACATTCGCCGTCGCCCAGCTCGGCAAGCCATACCAGTGGGGTGCCACCGGACCCCACCGGTACGACTGCTCCGGCCTCACCCAGGCCGCGTGGGCACGCGCTGGCGTGACAATCAGCCGCACCACCTACGACCAGATGAACGACGGCATCTCGACCGACACGGCGCACCTGCAACCCGGCGACCTCGTCCTCACCCCCGGCAGCGACGGCACCCTCGCCCTGCCCGGCCACGTCGGTCTGTACATCGGGGACGGCCTCGTTGTGGTGGCGCCCAAGACTGGGGACGTCGTCAAAGTCGTTACGTACAGATCCTTCGTGTCTCGCGGCGTCTCCGCCCTACGGCACGTCGGCTGAGGTGATGGGTCGTCCCGCACGCTTGGCCACGAACTGGCCAAGAGTCAGGACAGTTGAGCTGGCGGGTCGTGACATCACGCTCTTGCCGATGTGGGTGCGTCGGCAGTCCGGCAAGCCGCCACCACCACGGACTTCGTCACTCGGCCTGTGGCGCAGTCCGGTGGCCGGAGGGGAACACCCAGCGGAAGGTGCTCAGCACCGGACGCCTGCACCAGCAATCGTCGGCGCAGCCACACTCGACCGCCCCCATCCCCTCCACGAATCGGCCGATTATGGCAAAGAGCAGGTAGAGCCCGACCACGAACATCAGTGCGCGCTTCATCGCTCCGCCCCGCCTCTGCCCCAGAACCTCGACCGCATCCAACGTCGTGAAGCCTCGTACCGCTCCCCGACCCCGGTCGACGTGTTGGCCTCGACACCGAGCGACTGCCCCACCTCGGCCCAGGTATGTCCGGAGTCGATCGCGTCGCGGATCGCCTCGCCCAGCGCCTTCTCGACGGCGACCGATGCCCGGCAGCACTCGCGCACGTTGGCGAGCGGGTCCGGAGCCTTCGCAATCCTCAGCCGCAGGTGTTCGCCAGCACCTGTAAGCCGCAGGGTGGCCGTGCGTGTTCCGATCATCTCGATCCTCCGTCCAGTCAAAGACCACCCTCAATCATCTCGCTCAAGCGATGTCCGGACGAGCCCACCTGAGGCTTAGCGCCGATGAGGGTGCGACGTACGCTGGCGAGGTGATTCTGGTGTTGGAGTCCCTCATCACCTGCCCTCAGTGCGGGACGATGGCGATCGAGACGATACCGAAGGACGCCTGTCTGTTCTTCTACCGATGCCGCGGCTGCGGTGACACCCTGCGGCCATTGCCCGGCGACTGCTGTGTGTTCTGCTCCTACGGCACGGTCAGATGCCAGCCCAAGCAGGTAGAGAAGGTCGACCGTGGCGATTCAGCCCGCCATTGAGGCTGAGCAAGGCGAACCGTCGCGCTGCTGGTGCTGCGGCGTGATTGATGACCCGGCGCGGATGGTTCACCTCGGCGACCAACCTGAGGTGGCCCTCTGTATTCGGTGCGCCCGATGGGCTGCCAAACAGGCGTGGGAGATCGAGGACCAGGGCAAGACCGGCCCGCTTGTGCTTGCTCATGACCGCCTGCGCGCCGCTCGACGGAACGTTGTCGAGCACGGGTGGCACAACGGTCGATGGCTCGGCGGCCCCATCCGCTGGCTCGGCAAGCGTCTGCCCTAGTCCAAAGGGTAGCGCCCGCTCATCGCTGAAGGCGCCTGAGCAACTCGCCATCGTCGGCTGATCCGGAAGCCCTGGCCCGATGCTGCCCCATGGGGGTGCGTAGTCAGGGGCGTGACGTCATTTCGGCGTCGTGCTGCTGCGAAAGGTCTCTGCCATGACCACGATCGACATCGGCCCCAACACCACCGGCCTGCCCGGTATCGCCGCCCTTGAGTCCATCGTCGGCGCTTTGCTGACCTTTGGTCTCATCGCGGCTGTCGCCGGGATCGCCCTGTCGGCGATCGCGTGGGCGGTCGGTTCCCACTCGTCCAACCCGCACGTCGCTGGCCGTGGCAAGAGCGGCGTCCTGGTCTCGGCCGGCGCCGCGATGCTTATCGGCGCGGCGAACACGCTGGTCACCTTCTTCAGCAACGCTGGCGGGGCGGTGCGCTGATGGGCCACCGCACCCGCCCTGCCCGGCTCGCCGTCACCGTAGTCGTCCTCGCGTTGCTCGCGGGCGCGAGCGCCGCGGGCGTGCATGCCGTCGCCGTCAAGCGTGGCCCGTCCACCCCACGCCAGGCTGCGACCACCACTGGCACTGCCACCCAGTCGCCGGACAGCCCGCGACCCAACCCGTCTACACCATCGCCTTCGGCCGCCGTGAACCCCGTCGACCTCGAGCGGCACCTGGACCGGATGCGGCGCCTTGACATCCCCCGTGACGGGCCGGGCATGCCGCCCATCGGCGGGGAGGCGACCCGGCAGCCCGACCTGTATGCCGCGGAGTTCGTCCGTCGCCTGCTGACCCAGGACTACCGGCAGCCCCGCGAGGAGCTGCTGGCGTGGGTACAGGCGGAGTCCACGCCGGTTGCGGACCAGCTGGTGGTCGGTCTCGTCCCGCCGAATCTACGGGACCGGTTCGGCGTGTACTCGGTCAGCGACGCCAGCGACGGGCCCGCGCCGATCCCCACGCAGACGGAGTGGACGGCGCTGGGCGCCACGGCGGCATACACGACTGTCCGCATCGACAAGGTCATCGAACCGACCGCATGGTCCAACGCGGTCCAGGCCGGGAGGGTCACCGACCCGGGCACCACGGCGAGGCTCGTCGCGGCCACGATCACCAGGCATACCGGCTCCAACGCAACGACGGAGGAGTTCAGCGTCGCGCTCAGCCTCAACCTCGAGGGCCCGCCGACCCGGGCGGGGTGGCGGTTCGTCACAGCTGTCACGTACACCGTCATCCCGGTCGGTGGTGCGTCGTGAGCTGCGCCGGCCCGTGGGCAATGAACCCGGTCTGCCTGGTCGGGGCGGCCACCTCTGCCGCGACGAGCGAGGTCGCGGATAGCGCGTTCTCGCGTATCGCCGGCTGGTTCGGGCTCGCCGCACAAGCAGCAGCAACCTGGCTGTGGCGCGAGATCGACACCGCGACCACCCTCGACCTGACCTCTCCGGCCTTGCGCACCCAGCTCGCCGCGACCGGTGCCATCGCCACCGTCCTGTGCCTGGGCCTGTTTCTCATTCAGGTCATCACGTCGACCCTGCGCCGTGAACCAGGCGGGCTGGGCCGCGCCTTGACCGGGCTGCTGGTCAGCTTCGTGGGCAGCGCCCTCGCTCTGGCCGCCACGCAGGCGCTGCTGGCCGCGGTCGACGCACTTTCCGCCGGCCTGCTGAACTACACGCTGCACACCAACATGGCCGGGCTCGGGCAGAAGCTCGCGGTCACCCAGTTGGCCGCGGTCAAGAACCCGGCCGTCAGCTTGCTGCTGTCCGTGGTGGTGATCGCCGCGGTGGTGATCGTGTGGGCGGCGATGATGCTGCGCAAGGTCATGCTGCTAATCGCGGCGGTACTGGCGCCGCTGGCGTTCGCCGGCGCGACCGCCGACATCACACGCGGCTGGGTGCGCAAGTGGGTCGAGTTCGTCGCAGCCATGGTCGTCTCCAAGCTGCTGCTCGTCATCATCCTCGGGATCGGACTGTCCGTGCTGAACGGCGCTGGCCAGTCCGGCACAGGTGTCACCCAGTCCACGACGCAGCTCGCCGGGGGGGCGCTGGTGCTGCTGTTGGGCGGGTTGTCACCATGGGTCGCGATCCGGATGTTCCAATTCGCCGGGGACACCTTGTATGCCGCGCACGCCACAAGCGGGCACGCGACCACCGGTGCGCGGGCTGCGATCGCCGCCCCGCACAAGGTCGCCGCGATCAGCACCCAGATGCGGGCGATCTCCTCGATCGGGTCCACGTCTCGCCGACCCGCGACCTCCGGCGCGCCGGCCACGTCCCGGGCCGGTCACAACCCCGACGGGTCGCTGCGGCCCGCACCACCGGGAGCGGGGGCCGCCCTTCGCGGGGGCCAGGTAGCCGCCGGGGCGGTCGGAGCGAGTGGCCGTGCCGCAGCCACAGCCACCCCGGCCGCCCCGGTCATCGCGGCAGGGACCGCAGCCCAGGCGGGCGTCAACGCCGCCCGGTCCGCGGCCGGTGCCGCCACGTCGGCCGCGCAGTCAGCTGCCGAGGCCGGGCGGACAGAGTCGTCGTCCGCTCCCGCCCCACCGCCCGAGCAGCAGCCACCCAAGAACCCGCCACCCGCGTCACCACCGCCGAGCCCGAGGAGTCCGTCATGACCGACACCACTAGCCGTGTCCCGACGGTGCGGTTCGCCGGGCTGCCGCGCCGCGGCCTGCTGCTGGGCCTTTCTGGGATCAGGGTCGCCTGCCTGGCCATTGCGATCGCGACCATGGTGGGAGGGCTGGTCACCGCCGGTCAGGCGGGGCTTGCCGAAACGGCACCGGCCTGGGTCGCGTTCGCGGCGTTGACGTTCGGGCGCTGGCAGGAACGACCCGCCGCGGAGGCGCTCCTCACCGCCGCCCACTTCCTGGCCCGCCGGGCCATGCGGCAGAGCAGATTCCGGGCGCGGATCGACCGCCCTCGCCCGGTCGGCACCCTTGCACTTCCCGGTGACGCGGCAAGTCTGCGGTTCCACCTCGACCCGACCACCGGAGCGGCGATGGTGCACGACCCGCACGCCCACACGTTGACGGCGGTCGCGCACGTCAGCCACCCGGCATACGTCCTGATGTCGGCCGACGAGCAGGCCCGCCGAGTGCACGGGTGGGGGCGCGCCCTCGCGTCACTGGCGGCGACCGGGACCGGGACTCGCATCCAGGTCCTCGAGACGACGCTGCCGGACGCGGGTGCGGGCATCACGTCCTGGTGGGAGACGCAGGGGGCGCGGGACGGTGGGTGGGCCGCGGAGCAGTACGAGGAGCTGATGCGCACCGTCGTCCCCGCGACGGCGACGCACCGCACCCTCGTAGCGGTCGGCCTCGATCTGCGCCGAGCCCGCACCCACCTGTGGCAGGCGGGGCGCGGGATCGCCGCGGCGGCTGGGTTCCTGCGGCAGGAGATGACCGCGTTCGAGGCGGGCCTGCGCGCGGCCGACCTCACCATGACCGGTTGGCTCGACGAGCCCGGGCTCGCCGGGGTGCTGCGCACGGCATACGACCCCGCCCACGAACCGGACGGGATGGCCGGCCAGCTGGCTACGGCCGGTCCGGTCGCGGTCGACGAGCACTGGGACCACCTGCGTCACGACACCGGTCACTCGGCGGTGTTGTGGGTGTCCCAGTGGCCGCGCACCGAGGCGCCGACGTTCTTCCTGCACGCGCTGGTGTTCCAGCCCGGCGTGCGCAAGACGATCTCGCTGACATTGGAGCCCCTGCCGGTCGAGCAGGCCATGCGGGACATCCGCAAGGCCAAGGTCGAGTACGTCACCGACGCGGCCCAGAAGGCCCGCCTCGGCGCGTTGGCCGACGCCGCCGACGCCCAGGAACACTCCGACGTCCTCGAGCGGGAACGGGCGCTGCTCGCCGGGCACGCCGATGTCCGCCTCACCGGGCTGATCACCATCACCGCCGCCGACCGGGACGCCCTTGAAGCGGCCGTCGCCGAGGTCTCCCGGGCGGCGATCCACTGCGGGTGCGAGACCCGCCGCGTCCACGGCAGGCAGGCGCGGGCCTTCGCCGCCGCAGCGCTGCCGCTGGCGCGGAGGGTCAGCTGATGGGCGCCTCCCGTATGCCGGGTGCCCGGGTTGGGGGCCGGGGCGCGGGGGAGCGGGTGGCCTACCTTCCCGTTGGTGGGGAGCCTGGGCCTGAGGCGTTGCGGTCGTGGCGCCGGTTCCGGGTCCCGGCACATCGGGCTACCACGGACGTCGTCGCCGGGGCGTACCCGTTCCTCGCCGAGGCGGGGCTGGGCAGTCGCGGTGTGTACGTGGGTCAGGACGCCTGGTCCGGTGGCGGGTTCTGCTTCGACCCGTGGGTGCTGTACGCCGACGGTGTCCTGACCAACCCCAACTGCCTGCTGGCCGGGGTGGTCGGCAAGGGCAAGTCGTTCCTGGCCAAATCACTGACCACCCGCTCGATCGCGTTCGGGCGGCGCGTGTACGTGCCGGGCGACCCCAAGGGGGAGTGGACCGCGGTCGCGCAGGCCGTCGGTGGTGCCGCGATCACCCTCGGCGGTGGGAGCGCCAACCGGCTCAACCCGCTCGACCCCGGCCCACGCGGCGCCGGCCTGAGCGAGGAGGCGTGGCGGGCCGAGGTGACCCGGCGGCGCCGGACCCTGCTCGGGTCGCTCGCCGAGTCCGCGCTGCGCCGCCCTCTCGTGGCCGTGGAACACACCGCCCTCGACGCGGCACTGGCTCACGCAGTCTCGTCATCGACCACGCCAACGTTGCCAGCCGTTGTCGATGCCCTACTGGACCCCCGCGTCGCGATGGCCGGGGCCAGCACCGCCGAACTCGCGCGCGACGGCCGGGACGTCGGCCACGCGCTGCGGCGCCTCGTCGCGGGTGACCTCGCCGGGCTCTTCGACGGGCCGTCGACGGTGGCGTTCGACCCGTCCCTGCCGATGGTGTCGCTCGACCTGTCCGGTATCCAGGGCTCGGACGAGCTCATCGCCATGGTCATGACATGCGCGTCCACTTGGATGGAAGCGGCGCTCGCCGACCCAGCCGCTGGCCAACGCTGGGTCGTCTACGACGAGGCGTGGCGGCTCATGCGGCAGCCAGCCCTCGTCGCGCGGATGCAGGCCCAGTGGAAACTCTCCCGCGGGCTCGGCATCGCAAACCTCATGATCGTCCACCGGCTGTCCGATCTCGACGCGGTCGGCGACGCTGACAGCCAAGCTCGCAACCTCGCCCGCGGGCTGCTCGGCGACTGCTCCACCACCATCACCTACCAGCAGGAACACAGCGAATCCGCCCGAACCGCAACCGAACTCGGCCTCACCACCGTCGAACGCGACCAGCTCCCAGACCTCCAGCAAGGCGAAGGCCTCTGGCGAGTTGCAGGTCACGCGTACATCGTCCGCCACCTCGCGACGGCCGCCGAGAAGGCCACCTTCGAGACAGGGGTCAGGATGGGGCTTGAGGCTCCGAAGTTCCCCGGGAACCCAACGGTTTTGGCGGGAACTTGAGTGTTCAGGTTGGCGGGCTTGCTAGGTCGTCGGCTGCGGTTGCCCTATTTTCAGGGAGCCAGCTTCCATCCACACGAGAGGTCACGAACGTGGCAGGCAAGTTTGAGTTGTACAAGGACCAGGCTGGGAAGTTCCGGTTCCGGTTGAAGGCCGGGAACGGGCAGGTGATCGCCGTCGGCGAGGCCTACGAGAGCAAGGCGTCGGCGCTCAACGGGATCGAGTCGGTGCGCAAGAACGCTGGTGACGCGTCACTGGACGACCAGACGGACTGACCCAGCGTGACAGAGCAGCGCCCTGTTGGGGCGCTGCTCTGTATCGGCAGCTCATCGACTGCCGATTGCCAACGCCGTTCAGCCGGGATCCTGCTCTACCTCAACACCGCCGTCAGTGAGCGGCGTCGTACGCCGCCTGCACGTCGGCGCTAATCCGACCGCGGTCGCTGACCTGGTGGCCGTTGCTCCTCGCCCATTCGCGCACAGCGGCCAAGTCGGTGCGACGCTTCGGTCGGGACGTGGCGCGCCCGCGCTTCGTCGGGCTCTTACGACGACCCTGCTCGGTGGCCTTGGCGATGTACGGCTTGAGTGCCTTCTCCAGGGCTGCGCGGTTCTTGGCGCTGAGGTCGATCACCCATGTGCGGCCGTCGAGGCTGAAGGAGACCTCCTTCGCGTTGGCCGAACCGTCAAGGTCATCGGTGATGGTCACCGTCGTCTGTTTCGCCATGGAGTTAATGATCTCGCCCACCGGTCACCAACACCTAATCAAGACCGCGCTGACCGCCCCTTCCTCTCGTCGCGTTCAAGAAAGCTGCTCCGCGGTGTCGTCGGGCCAAGGCCTGGGGCGCACATTCCGAGGCTCGCACTCGCAGACCCGCGCGGACGTCCTGAGTGGGTCGCCAATGGCCGTGGAGTTCGCTGGGCCTGATCATGCATTTCTCGAGTGCTCATGGCGGAGCGCCTCGACTGCGTCCGCGATCTTCGGCGCCAGCTTCTCGTACGCCGCGCGCGTGAGGTGCATTCCATCGGGGTCGAACGCTGTAGGGCCTAGTGCATCGGTCACGCCGCGGACGTCTAGCGCGATCCCTCCGCTGGCGATGACCAACTCGGCCAACACCCCGGCATACACACGGATATGGGCGTTGACCTCGGGGGGTGTCGAAAGGCTCTGGGGCGCGGGCAAGCCCGGGAGGAGCGACCGGCGCCGCCCAACGGCTAGCGGCAGCTGCGCGACCAGGAGCCGTCACCCGCGTCCGAGAACCCCCTCGCCTCGTAGAACCCTTGCAGCTCGGTGACGCGGCTTGGCGACATGCGGAGGTGGACGGCGCGGGCACCCCGACTGCAACTCAGCTCGCAGAACGCCTCGAGCAGACGAGTACCGATGTGGAGTCCTCGGTGCACCGGCAGGACCGCCAACCACTCGAGGACTGCGTAGAGGTACTCACGGCCGGCATCGTCGAACGCGAGACTGTCGGGCCTGCCTACTGCCGCACCCGCGACCTCCTCCCCAAGCCACGCGATCAGGCAGAGCTCGTCATCTGCCAGGCCCTCTGATAAGTCTTCACAGGCGGTGCGCATCCCGGCGGCGGTGAATACCGCGGAGGCTTGGGAGGCGGTCCCACTTGTGATCCGAGTCGGGTCCGTTGTCATCAGCAAGAGGATCCCACGA
Organism: Pedococcus sp. NPDC057267; assembly: GCF_042668795.1. Classification (NCBI taxonomy): domain Bacteria; kingdom Bacillati; phylum Actinomycetota; class Actinomycetes; order Micrococcales; family Intrasporangiaceae; genus Pedococcus; species Pedococcus sp. NPDC057267. The sequence goes on from NZ_JBHUYG010000006.1 coordinate 47,315, forward strand.
GGACCGCGAGTCCAACTTGCTGGACTCTGGCGGAGCCCAACGCCACCCCGCTGTAATGATGAACTCTTACAGGCCGATGGATGGAGTCACGCTCGAAATTGCGCTGCCGTGCCGTCGACCACTTACGGTCCATACGGGCGACCTGAGCGGCTACTAGACGATTCCTCTAGGGCCGGTGTCTGGCCAAACTCGGTCTAGGTGATCGGCGCGCAGCTCTCCATGCGGCTGCCCACCGGCTGTACTGGTGTGGTTCTCTTTCGGTCTGCAGCCCGCCGGTCACCATGACGAGGCGTGGCTCAAGAAGGGACTGCCCTGCTCGTAGTAGCAATGCCCACCTCGCCGTCCACATTGGTGCGAGCGAAGGCGGGAGCAGCACATGCAGCAAACCAAGCAAGTGATCATCGGGGTCGATCCCCACAAGCTGTCGGCCACGATCGAGGTCGTCGACGCGCACGAGAAGTTGCTGGGCTCGGGACGGTTCACCACCGACCGGGCCGGCTACGCCACGATGCGCAAGTACGTCGCCGGGTGGCCGGACCGGGTGTGGGCGGTCGAAGGCAGCAACGGGGCCGGCCGACCGCTGGCGCAGCGACTGCTCGAGGATGGCGAACATGTGGTCGATGTCCCCGCCAAGCTCGCCGCCCGGGTTCGGCTGTTCGACACCGGTCACAACCGCAAGACCGATGCCCGCGACGCGCACTCGATCGCGGTCGTCGCGGTCCGCACCAAAACCCTGCGGGTGCTGCAGCTCAACGGGGAGCTCGAGGCGCTGCGGATGCTCACCGACCGCCGCGAGGCACTGACCCGGCGTCGGGTACAGACCGTCGACCGACTCCAGGCGTTGTTGGCCGAACTCCTTCCGGGACAGGCGAAGAAGGACATCACCAAAGGTCAGGCCAAGACGATGCTCGCGTCCGTGCGACCGCGTGACATCGCCGGAAAGACGCGCCGACGCATCGCTGCTGAGGAGTTGGCCGAACTGATCGCGGTCGAGGCCAAGATCAAGAAGCCCACCACCGAGCTGAAGGCCAACGTGCTGGCCCGCGGCTCACACCTGATGGACCCGCACGGCGTCGGACCCGTCGACGCTGCCCGGACCTTGGCTGACGTCGGTGACGTCGCCCGGTTCGCTGACCGCAACCGCTTCGCGTCCTGGACCGGCACCGCACCACTGGACGCGTCCTCGGGCGAGCAGAACCGCCACCGCCTGTCACGGGCCGGCAACCGGCGGATGAACCACATGATCCACATCGCCGCGATCAGCCAGATCCGCCTGGACACCGACGGCCGCGCCTACTACAGACGCAAACGAGCCGAGGGTAAGAAGCCTCTGGAGGCGATTAGATGTCTGAAGCGAAGGATCTCTGACGCCATCTATCGACAGCTGCTCGCAGATGCCCAGCTCGATGCGGCACAGCGAGCTTGCGCGGGCCCGGGAGGGCACTGCGGGGCGACTCAAGAATCCAGCGCGGTCGACCTACCCCCGCTTATCGACACTTCGGATCAGCCACTTCCCGGACCCGCAGAGTCGACGCTACGCCCAGCCTCGACGCCCCGGAAGCCCCACGCCACCAAGAACCTCGCGGCGACCGGTTGACAACAGAAGGGAGCCGAAGTGACGCAGCTCGAATGGTTCTTACCGCCCGTCGAGCGGGTTTCGACGCTCTCGAACTACCAACGCCGTCCAGGCGTCAGAACTGGAAGCGGGTCAGTCCACCCGGATCCGTCGCTAGGACCACTGTCGCCGAACGAGGATCGACGCGGTACACGTTCCACGGCGGTGGGCCCTGAGACGGCGCGTTGAACGGGGCCGTGATGCCCGACCCAGTCTCGTCCGGCACTGCTGGCCACCCGCCATCCGCCCACGCCTTCGCGACGCGTGCCACGACGGCTGGTTCGGTCACCCTGGCCGCTTCGCCTTCGATCACGACGTCGGCATCCCGGATCGACACCGCGACACAGCAGCGCGGGTCACGGGCGACGTTGCGTCCCTTGCGCGTGCCCGCCCCGGTCTGGAACCAGTACGCACCCTCTAGCCACACCGCACCGACCGCCGTCGCGTGCGGGCTGCCATTCTCGTTGATGGTCGTCAACCAGGTCGTGCGCCTGTTTGGCGACTCCGGATCGGGCTGCGAGCCAGCATCGAGCTTGGCCACGATCGCCATCCAGTCCACCAGGGGCAGCCCATCTGCCTTCCCCAGTTGATCGTCTGCATCTGTTTAAACTACGCGCCCCGAGCGCCTCGGCAAGCCCCTACTTCGTGGCGCGAGGACCCGGCCGGCCGGGAGGGGCTCGTCCCGTCGGCGACGGACGCGGTATACCAAGTGCAGGGCCCGGTCCCTCTCGACCGCCACGCCTTGGTCAGCAAGTAGGTGCTGTGACCCACGCCCATTCCAGCCGCCTCCCACCTCGTCTGCTCAGCGCCCTCTTCAAAGTCACGACCCAACCGGTCGCTGGAATCACAGATCAGAACCCGACGTGGAACACCCCTGACAGCGAGGTCAGGAATCTACCCATGCCGCGATGCCCTGGTCCTGCATCTCAGCGACCGCGCCCAGTCACCGACGGCCCATACGTGGATCGAGGCTTATAGGGGGAGCGTGCGGTTTAAGGGGCTCAGTGGCTCACGATGTGGACCCGTCTGGAGGTTGAGTATTGACAAGTTCTGACCGAGGCTCCTACGTTATGCAAACCGGTTTGCCAAACCGGTTTGCATAGGAGCAGCCCATGACGGTCTCGATCGCGGATGTCGCGCAGCGCGCGGGTGTCAGCCGTACGACCGTGTCGCACGTCTTGAGCGGCAACCGACCGGTCAGCGCCGCGGCTGCTGAGCGCGTTAGGTCTGCGATGGCGGAACTGAGATACGTGCCGAGCCGCGCGGCCCAGAGTTTGGCGCTGGGATCGACACGCACCATCGGGTTGCTCGTTCCCGACATCAGTAACGGCTTCTTCGCTGACCTTGCCAAGGGCGTTGAGGCCACATCCATCGAGAACGGGTTCAACGTTCTGCTATGCAATACAGGCTGGAACCTCGAGCGCGAGGTGTTCTATCTCGAGACCCTTCGTTCCCGCGCAGTTGACGGTGTCGTGTATGCATCCGGGTCGCCGCCGGCTGCGTCAAAGCTTGCGGAGTTGTTGTCAGGGTTCCCAGCTGTAGCTGTCGATGAGGCGCTTCCTGGTGTCTCCGTCACCTCAGTGCTGTCCAAGAACCGACAGGGCGGCCGAGTGGCCGCGGACCACCTGTTGTCGCTGGGCCACAGGGGTGCTGCGGTCGTGGGCGTCAACACCCACCTCGCCAGCAACGCGCAACGGCTGAACGGCTTCCAGACGCAGTGGCGCAAGGCCACAGGTCGGCGGGCCCTAGTCGTCAATGGATCATTCGACGAGGAGTCCGGCGCTCACGGCGCACGCGCACTCTTGACGAAGATCCGATCAGGCGAAGTGACCGCGATCTTCGCGACGAACGACCTCGGCGCCCTCGGTGTGATCAGTGCGCTACGGGACGCCGGAATCAACGTGCCCCGGGACTGCTCAGTCGTCGGATTCGACGACTCGCTTGCAGCCCGCCACGCAAACCCTCCTCTGACGACTGTCCGACAGGACGCGGCGGGCATGGGAGCCAGAGCAGCCGAAGCCCTCGTCGCGCAGCTATCCGGATCTGCACCCGATCCCAAGACAGCCCTACCCATCCAGCTCATCGTGCGCGCCAGCACGGCCACCGCTCCAGCAAATCAGTAAGGAACCAGCTCATGGGTGTCATCGAGTTCGACCAGGTCAGCAAGGAGTTTGCCAGTCGCGGCAAGCGCACACTGGCCCTCTCCGAGACCACTCTGAAGGTCGAAGAACACCAGGTGGTGTGCGTTGTCGGGCCCAGCGGCTGCGGCAAGACCACTCTGCTGAACCTGGTTGCAGGATTCCTCGCGCCGACGCACGGAAGTGTCTTGGTAGACGGCCGCCAGGTCGCCGCGCCAGACGCATCACGCACTGTCGTCTTTCAGGCCGACGCAGTCTTTCCCTGGCTCACCGTCCGGCGCAATGTCGAGTACGGCCTTCGCCTGCGCGGCGTGGATAGGACCACTCGTGAAGAGCGGGTCGACAAGTTCCTTTCCCTGGTCGGTTTGGACCAGTTCGGCGATGCGTTCCCCAAGGAGCTCTCCGGTGGAATGCGCAAGCGGGTGGACATCGCCCGCGCCTACGCATCGGGACCGCAGGTTCTTCTGCTTGACGAGCCATTCGGTGCCCTTGACATCTTCACCAAGGAGTCCATGTGGTTGGCACTACAAGCGATCAACGCATCCGAACCCAGAACCATCGTCTTCGTCACCCACGACATTGAAGAAGCTCTCTTTGTGGGGGACCGCGTCATCGTCATGACGCCAAGGCCCGCCCGCGTACATGCGGACGTGACCGTCCCCTTTGCCAGGAATCGGGACCTAGACATCCGCGGAACCGCTGACTTCCAGCAGCTTCGAATCGACATCGCCCACTCGCTGAGGGAGGTCTCCTATGCACACGCCTGACCAGACGGCGCGCCTATCGACGGCCGCCCGAGACAAGGCGCGATTCGCGGGCATGGCTATCGGCGCACTCGTCATGGCGATACTGCTTGTGGTCTGGTGGCTACTCACCGATGTGACAGGCGCGGTCAAGCCGCTGTTCTTCCCATCGCCAAGCGAGGTCGGGCAAGCATTCGGCCAAGTCTGGACGTCTCTGGGATCCGACGCCCTGGCCACCTTGCTGCGAGTCCTCGGCTCCTGGGCACTCGGCTCTATCGCCGGCGTCGTGGTCGGCCTGCTCATGGTCCGGTCTCGTGTGACCTTCTACGCGCTGACCCCCATCATCGAGGCGCTGCGCCCGATCCCGCCGATCGCCTTGATCCCGTTCGTCATCCTGTGGTTCGGGATTGGCGACAGCGGAAAGCTGTTCCTTGGATCATTGGCCTGCTTCATGGTGATGGTGGTAAACGCCATCGTCTCAGCCGGCAACGTCCCGCCCGTCTACGGGCGAGCCGCACGCTCACTCGGCGCGCGAGAGGGGCAGGTGTACCGGACCATCGTGCTTCCAGCGATTGTGCCCGAGCTCGTTTCAGGTCTGCGCATCGGAAGCGCCCTGGCGTTCGCGGTCGTGGTGGCTGCCGAGTTCCTCGGGGCCGAGCACGGAATCGGGCGCCTCATTATGCAGGCCAGCAGGACTCTGAACACCCCCGTCGTACTCATTGGCACCGTCGTCATCGCGCTCGAGGCAGTGCTGGTTGACCGACTCATCCTGCTGGTCAGCTCACGTGCCACCACCTGGTCCGAGAACAACAACTAAGGAAGTAGACATCATGCGTCGCACCCTCGCATTGGCCGTGTCCGCGGCCTCGGCCCTCGCGCTCGCCGCCTGCGGTGGCTCCGGCGGAGCCTCGGACGGTTCGAATCCCACCATCCGTCTGGGCATCTCGCCCTTCCAAGACACGATGCTCCCGATCGTGGCCGAGCAGAAGGGATGGTTCAAGGCTGAAGGCATCAACGTTCAACTCAAGTCCCTCGCTTGGGACGCCATCATGCCTGCAGTGGCCTCGGGAGGCGTCGACGCCGCCATAAACAACACCACTGGCGTGGTGTCGGTGGCCAACAAGTCACCCGAGATCGTCTATTGGTATGCATGGAATCCCTTCACCCAAGGGTCAGCCCTGATGGGGCGCAAGGGGGCTGGACTCAAGACCATGGACGAGCTGAAGGCCTCCGGGTCGTCCCCCGACGACGCCCGCAAGCAGGCATTCGAGCAGCTCAAGGGACGCACCATCGTCACCACTATGTCGACAGACATGGGCAAACAGGTCGTCGCAGCGCTGAAGTCGGTGGGCCTGAGCGAGAAGGACGTCAAGATCGTCGACATGGACCCAGATCAGGGTTTGGCCGCCTTCCTGAGTGGCACCGGTGATGCCTACTTGGGAGGTATTCCACAGCGCGTGCGCGCCACTGCCGAGGGCATGAGTGTTATCGCCTCAGGTCCCGACCTGGCACCGCCGCCCATCAACGGGCTCGTCACCACTACCGGGTACGCCAACAAGAACGAGGACAACATGCTCAAGCTGGTCCACGTCATGCACAAGACCATCCGCTACTGCGACGCCAACACCGCCGATTGCGGAAAGATCATCACTGACAAGCTCAACAAGGACACCGGCGCCAACCTCACCGTTCAAGGCTTCGAAGACTTCTGGCAGAAGTTCGAGCTCTACGCAGGTAATGCCAAGGGCGTCAAGGACATGATCCTTTCCCCCACCGGTGTGGCGTACTGGGAGAAGACCTGGACCGGCGACAACGAGTACCTCACCGCCAACGGCTCCATCCCGAGGACGGTCGACGCGAAGGACCACTTCTTGGTCCAGCAGACGTGGGACGCCTACGTGAAGAAGTACGGCGAGAACGAGACGGGATCCTGACGTGAGAATCCACAACATCGTCACCGGGGAGCTCGAGAGCTCCCTGTCCGTCAGCCTCCTCAACGCCGGCGCCCACCCCAACCTTGACCCCGAAGACGTCAAGCCGTTCGGATTCCGCAACGACATCCGGCGTCGCAATGGGGACGTGACCTCGGGGGTGATGGTGCCAGTCCCAGTTTGGCTGATCGAGGGTGCGGACAAGACCATCCTCATCGACACCGGCCTCGGCGACATCGACGAGGTCAGCACCATGCAGAGCCGCTACGGCGTAGATTTCGTCGCCAGCCGCAGCCGGGACCAGGACCTCGTGGCCGGACTTGCCCGTCACGACATCAAGCCCGAGGACATTGACATCGTTGTCCTGACGCACCTTCACTTCGACCACGTCGGCAACAACCACCTCTTCCCCCGAGCCAAGTTCTACGTGCAGCGCGACGAGCTCCCACAGGGCATCGCACCACCATCCTTCTGCATGTTCTATTACCCGGAGTACTCCTACAAGGTCACGGAAGTCCGCGACCGCCTCGTCGTCATTGACGGAGACGTTGACATCGCGGACGGTGTCCGCCTCGTCAAGATCGGCGGTCACACCCCCGGTTGCATGGTCGTCATGGTTGAGACCGACTCCGGGGTGGTGTGCCTCACGAGCGACGTCATGTACAACTACCGCAACCTCGAGCTCAACTGGCCCATGGGTTCCTTCTGGAACCTGCCGGAACTGATGCTCGGGTACGACCGGATCCGGCGTGAAGCGGACCTCATAGTCCCCGAGCACGACTGGCAATTCCACCAACGCTTCCCCACCGGAACAATCAAGTAAGGACAACTCCGACAATGCGCATCCTCCTCTTGGGTGAGTCCTGGCACATCCACCTCATCCATCAAAAGGGCTTCGACAGCTTCACCAACAGCGAGTACGTCGAAGGAGGAGCCGAGTTCAAGGAAGCCCTGACACAGCAAGGCTGGGATGTCGTACACATCCCGGCACATCGCATCGCAGACGACATGCCCCAAACCGTCGAAGGGCTGTCCGCGTACGACTGCGTGGTCGTCAGCGACGTAGGCGCCAACACCTTTCTGCTCACGCCCGGCGTGTTCAAGACCTCCGTGCCGGAGGTCAACCGCCTGGAGGTTCTCGCCGAATACGTCCGCCAAGGTGGGGCCATGCTCATGGTGGGCGGCTACCTGTCATTCTCGGGCATCGACGGCAAGGCGCACTACGCCCGCAGCCCACTCGCCCCGATTCTGCCGGTGGAGCTGCTCGTGGGCGACGACCGCATGGAGGCACCCCAAGGGGTCAAGCCCGTGGTCCTACGTGAGCACCCAGCCATCCCCACCGACACGGACTGGCCAGCACTTCTCGGATACAACGCCACAATCGCCAAGCCGGACGCCGAGGTGGTCGTGACCGTCGAGGATGCCCCTCTCGTAGCAGTGGCCAACGTGGGCCAAGGTCGCGCGGGTGTCTTCACCTCCGACCTCGCGCCGCACTGGGCGCCCCCCACCTTCTTGGCCTGGGATGGCTACGCGCAGCTGTGGCACAACCTGCTCACCTGGCTAAGCAACAGCGACTGAACCTCGCTGGACACCGACCCGACGGGCTCCGGCGGCCAGTTCCGTGCTGCCGGGCCCGGCGGCAGGCGGCCCGCGTTCCGTCTGCCCACGAACTCCCACGCGAAACAGCTCACCGCACGCAACGCGTCGGTTACGCACGGCCAAGCACTCGCTAGGCCGCAAGCCCATACACCCAAACAGTTTCCCCTCACACACTAAGGGCACAAGATGGCCAACCAACTCCTCGAGGACCGCTCGTTCGACTACGTGCCCCCTGATGAGCGCACTGGGAGCCTGTGGTCCCAGACCCAGCTGTGGTTCATGATCAACGCCTCGTTCCTCACCGCGTTCACCGGAGCCCTGGGTTCCCTTGCGGGACTGGACCTGACCTGGTCCGTCGTTGCCATCGTCCTCGGCAGTGTCTTCGGCACCTTCTTCCAGGCCTTCCACGGTGCGCAGGGACCGCGGATGGGGCTGCCGCAGATGATCCAGTCCCGGGCACAGTTCGGTACCCGTGGTGCCGTTCTTCCCCTCGCCGCGGCGGCCCTGGTGCAGTTCGGCTTCGCCATCTTCTACGTCCAGACCGGGGCGTCGTCCATCAAGGAGGTGTCCGCCGGCTCCTCCCTCGGTCTCATGCAGCTGGGCGTAGGCATCGCCGCCCTCGTGGTGGCCACCGTCGGCTACCAGCTGGTGATGCGCGCCGAAAAGACCGTGTCCTACCTCATGGTCGCCGCACTCATCTTCCTGACCGTGTGCACCTTCGTGTACCTGCCGGTCAGCAACTACTTCGCCAACGCCGAGTTCAGGCTCACCCCCTTCCTCCTGCAGTTCGGTGCCTCAGCCACCTTCCAGATCGCGGTCGCACCCGTGGTCTCCGACTACACCCGGTACCTGCCGGAGCGAATCTCGGGGGCCAAAGTGTCAGCCACCGTCTTCGGCGGCACCCTGTTGTCCGCGATCTGGATCGAGATCCTCGGTGCCATCCTCGCGATCGCCTACCCTGGCGCCAGCACTGTGTCGGCGTTCGGCCTGTTGGCCCGCAATGCCTCCTCCGGGCTCGAGGTAATCGTCATGGTTGTCTCCTTGATCACCTGCCTCAACGCCGTTGCCGTCGCCTTCTACAGCGGGTCAGTCGCCTTCCTGACAGCCGTCGAAGGCTTCCGCCGGTTCCGGTCAACCTTCAGGATCCGGGCCCAGGCGATCCTGGCTCTAGGGTCCATCGCCATCGTCGCCAGCCTCTTCCTTCCCGAGAACGCGTTGAACTCGTTCAGCGTCTTCCTTGCGATCCTGGTCTACTTCCTCATCCCGTGGACTGCGGTCAACCTCACCGACTACTACGTGGTGCGTCGAGGAATCCTGTCCATCACCGATATCCTCAAGACCGATGGCGGGATCTACGGCTTCTGGGGTCGCTCGGGTCTCATCAGCTACGCCGCCGGATTCCTCGCCATGATCCCGTTCTTCAGCACCACCGTCTGGGTTGGCCCAGCCGCAAAGGCCATGGGCGGAGCCGACTTCTCATTCGCCGTGGGACTGCTGGTCTCCGCTGGGCTCTACCTCTTGCTGACCCGCAACTTCGACCGCCAAGCAGAGTACGAACTGGTAGCAGCTGCTCCAATCAACACGATCGAGGAGGCACCTGTTGCTCCGAGCCCCGCGGTCTCCACGATCGGAGGCCGATGATGGCCGACACCACGCTCAGGCTCAACTGGCCCCAATGGCAGGGGGGTGAACCGGAGGCTGTCACCCACTACACCCCAGGCCTGAGCGCCGAAGAAGGCCGCGTCGCATACGGAGTCGGCGGCCAATTGACAGCCTTCCTCGCCCCAGACCACGAAGGACCCATAGCGCGCGTCCGGGTCCCGGAGTACAGCGAGGACCTCCCCCTGGTGGACGGTATCGTGGGCAAGGCAGAAGTGCTGCGACAGCACGAAGACGCACTCGATCTGATTCGCCAGGCCAACGCCGACCGTGTCGTCACGCTAGGCGGGACCTGCGCCGTCAGCCTCACCCCCTTCTCCTACCTCTCCCAGCGCTACGCCAGCGACTTCGCAGTGGTATGGCTGGACAGCCACGCCGACAGCAACCTGCCTGGCGGGCCCAACCGCGGCTTCAACACCATGGTTGTGAGCCACCTGAGCGGTCACGGCGACGCCGATGTACTTAGCCGCCTACCGGCCACCATCGCCACCGAACGCATCCTGCTGGCCGGCGTCCACGGATGGGACGACCAAGACAGTCACACCCATGAGTCGTGGGGGCTGCAGCTCGTCCCACCCGCGGCCGAGGAGAACTTCACCAACCGGGTGCTGGAGTGGCTGCACATCACCGGCGCTCGACACGTGGCCGTTCACTTCGACCTCGACGTCATCAACAGCGATGAGCATTCGTTCGGCATGGCTTGGGAGAAGGACGGCATCTCGAAAGCAACGGCCCTGAACACCATCGCCCGGATTGCAAGTGACTTCGACCTCGTGGGGCTCACCGTGGCCGAGTTCGTACCTCGAGAGGCAGTGGCACTGCAGTCCATGCTCAGGAGGCTGCCCCTCCTCCGTGAAGGCCAACCCCCACGTACACCGAAAATGACGGACTAGGCCGATGGCCCCTGCAACAACGCCGCTCATTGCGATCCTCGGAAGCATCAACCTCGACATCACCCTCCACGTCGACGACCTGCCACGCCCCGGGCAGACAGTCCTGGCCCACCACGCCACCCGAGGACTGGGAGGCAAAGGCGCCAACCAAGCGGCTGCGGCCGCACAACTGCTGGGCACCAGCCGCATGATCGGCGCCGTTGGCGACGACCCCGAAGGGCTTTGGCTGCTGGACAGGCTGGCCAGCTTTGGGGTCGACATCAGCATGGTGCGTCAGGATGACACGCATCCCTCCGGGGTCGCGCTCATCGGAGTGGACAAGCGAGGCGAGAACAGCATCATGGTCTCCCCGGGCGCAAACTCAACGGTGACCGCACCATCGACGACAACCGCTGACGCCGACGCCTTGATGATTCAGTTCGAGATCCCCCTCGACAGCGCCACCCAAGCCGCCGAAGATTTTCGTGGCTTCGTCGCCGTCAACCCCTCCCCAACCCAGCCCATCCCCGCCCCACTCATCCACAGAGCCGACCTCTTCGTGGTCAACGCCGACGAATACCACGGACTGCCGGAACTTGCCCAGGCCAAGCTCGTCGCAGTCACGCTTGGCGCGAACGGTGCGGAGATCAGAGAGAACGGTCGCGTTACCCATAGCGCGCCCGCTCACACCGTTGCACACCCAGCAAACACCGTCGGAGCAGGCGACGCCTTCTTCGCCGCATTTGTCAGCGCCATCGTGGTAGGCCACGACCCCCGCGAGGCGCTCAGCGTCAGCACCCTAGTGGCCGCCGCCGCCGTCGCGGACGCAGCATCCCAGCCTTCCCTGGGCCGACTCGAAGACTATGTTGCTCAAGTTTCCTCGGGATCCTGAGCGCCGCGAGGGCGGCCTTCTGCTGTGTTCTGTCGCCACAGCCATCCTCGCTCCCCACTTCCGCTGCTGAACCCAGTTCGAAACGCAACCGCGGGTTTTGGCGGCGATATGGGGCAGGTCAGGCGGAGTGTTCTCGGTCGAGTCGCTCCAGGATCCATGACCGGACCAGTGTTGAGGCAGGCAGATGCTTGGCGGCTGCGACTCTTTGGACCTCAGCCTCTTCCTCGGCGCTTAGTCGGACCGAGTACACCTTCTGGCGGTTTGGCCGTCGGCCCGTAGAGCCCGCGGGGTAGGGGTCGTCCTTGGTCTGTTCAGATTCGCGCCGGAGCCGTTCAGCCAGTGCTGGGTCAATCGTCTTTGCCATCATCGTCTCCTTGCTCATAGAGCCTTAGGTCTGCGCCCGTGGCTGGCCATGCGTTGATGCCGTGCAGGTCACCGTCGAGGTCGCGGTAGGCGATCACGACCAGCACCCGCCCTGCGGAATGGGAATGGCCGATGAACCGAGACGCTCCAATCCGGGACTTGGGGTCTGGTTCCAAGGCCAACAGGTCCACGTCCGACATGACCTCCTCAGTCCATTCCCTTTCGATTCCGACACCGTCGGCGTATCGCTGGCCACGGGAGCGGATGTAGGCGATGGCATCGGCGTCCCACCAGATCTCTTCACCCACTCCACCAGTGTACGTCATTGTCGTACCGCGTAGTACAGACTCGTGGACTGAGCCGGGGGTCAGACGCCAGCAACGTACGCCGTGAGGAAGTGCACGCCGTGCCTGTCGAGGTTGCCTCGGGCGCGGTCGTAGTGCTCCGTCGTTCGGGGATCGGCGTGGCGAGCGAGGATCTGGGCATCGCGCAACGGAACGCCGGCGTCCAGGGCGTTGGTGATCGCGGCATGCCGCAGCGAATGAGGGCTGATGTGGCGCGGGATGCCGGCGGCCTTCGCCACCCTGGCAACCATTCGATACACGTCCCTCCGGTCGACGGGATTGCCCGTGAGCGGGCGCAGGATCAGCCGGCCGCTGGTCCGTTCTCCGCGGCAAGCTTCCAGGACGCGCAGCACTGGAACGGTGACCGGCATGGTGGCAGGTTTGTTGCCCTTACCGACCAGGTGCAGCACCCGATGACCGCGCAGAGTCTCGGCGTAGTCCTCGATGCGGACGGCGGCTGCCTCTGAGGCACGCAGGGCGTTGATGCCAAGCAGGTAGGCCAGCGCACCGTGGTGGACGGTGATCGTCTGCGCAACCTGAAGGAATCGGATCAGTTCGAGCCGGTCCAGTCCCTGCGTGCGGGACTCGTCGCGATGCACCTTCGGCAGCCTCGCGTAGACAGCCGGGTCGGACGGAATCAGGCCGTCGATGTGGGCGAACCGGAAGAAGCCGCGCACGCCGTGCATCATCGTGACCACCGAGGAGTCCATGAGCCCGCGGTCGCCGAGCTGGCGAATGTACAGCTCCACATGAGCCCGCTGGACGGCCACCAAGGGGTCGAGACCGTGCACCTCGCACCACGTGAACCACTCCCTGAGCTGATACTCGTACAAGGCGTGAGTGTGCCCGGAATAACGGGCCAGGTATGAAACCGCGGCGAGTTGCGCCGTCGACATCGACGTGGGCTGGAACGGCAGGAGAACAGTTGACTCCGGCATGGCTTCACCTCATGCGGCGATAACCTGAACCGCCCGACCCCGCCCGCCGCCACCGCGACCAGGCACTCGGACCCAACGAACATAACCCCGGCCTACCCACGGCCGATGCGGCGGTTAGACGCGCCTTGTCAATGTGAGCTCGTTGGCAGCCAGCGCTCTTGTTACGAAGGCAGCTGTTGCTCGGCTTCCTCTCGCTTTCGAGACCTTCGCAGCCGGTAGATCGCGGTCGGAATCAGCACGATGGTCAGGACCGCGGCGGCGCCAACGAAGAGCCAGTCTTCTGCGGTAACGCCGGCTTGGTCGACGACCGCGCCACCCGTGAGGAGAACCGCGACGCCCAGGCAGGTCATGGCTAGGCACACGAGGGCGGCTACGGCTGACCCGATTGCGTAGGCGAGGTAGAGCGGACGATTCCGGACCTGTCGGCGGTCGGCCCAGTCGGACCGCATCGCGGCGAGGGTGGCCTGCCTGGCGGTCGCCCTCGGGATGAGCTCGGCCCCGGGGATGCGATCGGGCGCCCGGCTGGCAGCGAGGGTCTGCCAGATGCTGTCGGGCAGGCCCAGCAGCTCGAGCAGCGACGCGACGGCCGGCTCATCGAGCCGGTCTTGGCGCAACAGGGCGCGCAGGCTCGGCAGGTGAAGGTCCGGGTTCAGCGCCGCGATCGCGTCGCAGACCTCCGACTCGAACTCCAGTGGTTCACTGACGATGGTCTCCCACGCGGTGCCCCAGGACCAGCTGACCTCCAGCGACCCTCGTCGCCAGATCTGAAGTCCGACCGCCGAGCCGTGACTCCAAATGTGGACAGTCCGTTCCCGCCGCTTCGCAGCCCCGGATATCGCAGCCGCCAGGACGTCGGCTTGCGCGTCCTCGTCATGTGCTGGGATCGCCACGGTCCAGCCGGGGTCGAGGGGCAGGATCCAGGTCGGCCCCGCGATCGCGGCCGCCATCCGGACCATCGCCGGATCCCCACGGGTAGCGACCACGCACCGCTCGGGTTCAGGGGCCGCGAGCTCGGGAAGATCCAACAGCCCGTGCAGGCGGTCCCAGAACGACTCGATGTCGAGGTCGTCCTGCGTCAACAGCGACCGCACAGCACCCAACGCATCCTCCGGCCCGAACAGGTGCACGAGGGCGTCGGCCAAGGCCGTCATCGCGATCGGGTCAGACGACAGAGCCCACTCGCGCCGCTCAGGTGTGCCACTGGCCCGTACGAGTTCGACCCTCGATCCGGACCGCGTGGGATAGGCCCACAGGTAGGCGGAGAAGCCGAGATCGTCGATCCCATCGAGGTCGTCAGCCTCCAGCCACACGCACGTCCAGCCGGAGGCGGCGGTTGGCCCGACTAAGCCGTCGATGTCGGCCCGCCGGAGCGCGGCGACCACGTCGTCATGGCCGGCGCGAACAAGGAGCACCCGCGCATCCAATCAGATGGGCTCGAGCCGGCCGCACTACACGTAGCGGATCACGCGGTGTTCACGCGGCGGAAAGACACACCTCCTTAAACGCGCCACGAGTGGACGATCCACGGGCAACTCTCATTCCGTGATTCCTTCTCGTCGTTCGCATCAGCGTGAGGCTGAGCGGGGAAGACGGGATACCGTACGAGAGCCGCGGGTTCGTCCATGGCCGGCTCGTCGTCGAGCTAGGCGGCAACTTCGGTTTTGTACCTCTCGGGATGAAGACGCCCACGGCCCGGTTCAGAGTCCGAGCCGACTCGCGAGGCGCGTACTGACTCGCACTCTTGCAGCGCGTGGCAGTCGTGATCCCCATATGGCAAGTGCGACCCCGCAACCTCGTGGCCCCTATTGCAGGGCCCTTGCCCCTCGCGTGCACGGGTTGAGCGGTGAGCCGGGTGAGACACTTCAAGGCACAACCAGCCTGCGCGCGGTTCGTGATTGATCCGGGCTTCTGGGCATGCCAGTCCGACGGTTCGGCGTAGACCGGCGACCGTCTACCGCTGCTGACCTGGCGCCGAGTTGGTCATCCTCCATGTCGCTTTCGATAGTCCTGGAGCAGGGGCTCAGCCGCGGCGGCCAGGTCAAGAAGGCCCTGGAGTGCGCGATCCAGAGCCTCCCTCTGATCGACCTCGCCGGATGCCACCTTGGGTCGCATCCCCTCGATGTCGCCTTTCAAACTCGAGATGGTTGCGAGCAGGTCGGTGGCGTTCGCGGGTTGGAATGGTCCTCGTCCAGGCATGGACCAAGCATGCCTGGACCGCCTGCCGAAGCAAGCCAGACACGGGTGAAGGCGCCCACAACCCGACACCGGAGTGATGTCACGCCCGCCGCCGCCACGCGACGGACCGACGCACGCCGAGTCCTGGAATGATGCACCCATGTACTTGGGTGACAGCCACCTCGGCGGCCATACTCACGTTGACTTCCTGGTTCGGGAGTTCGACGCGGAGCTCGAGCGAATCATCAAAGTGCATCGCTACATAGTCAAAGTGGCGGCACGGGACTTCGACGAAGAGTACGAGCGCTTTTTGTCCATGCACAACTACGAAGTAGACGGCTATGACGGTGGGGATGCCATCTGGGACGCAGAGCAGACCCTTGGCGTTAACCCTTGGGCTGTGGAGCAACATCTCGGTCTTCTGTCCCTGGCGCGGGCCTTATCGCTAGCTGAGATTGTCATGGCGCGGCTTGCTGCTGCCTGCTGGGAGCAGCCTGAGATCACTGTGTTTCCCAAGGGCAAGACATGGCCCCGAAGGTGGGAGCGTGAGTTCTATCGGACGTGCCTCAACGTGGAGTTCGATCCCGAGGCAAGCGGCATGGGAACTTTGCGTTCCCTGCGGGACCTCTACGTGCATGGATACGGGGTGCCAGTCCACGAGGAACACCAACACGAGCTTGCGGCGGCCCTTGCTCAGCACTTCAGCGCCGAACCTCCTACACAAGAAGAGACGAACTTGGGTTACGAGGGCGTTGCTAGCTTCTTTGGGCCTGATGCAAGGTTTGATGCCGAGACGGGGGTCACGGACGATATCCGCTTCGGGCTTCCAGAGGCCAACGTAACTCCCTTAGCCACCTATCGGGCACTCAACCGGATCGGCGAGCGGGTGACGGGCGCAGCTACCGCAGTTCTGAGCGGGCCGCGTAACGATGTGCAATCCTCGCGATTTGTAAAGACTGTTTCAGCTTGGTGGCAGCGCCAAGGGGGTCTGCCCACTTAAGAGCCATCGCGGCGATAAGACTCACCTTCAGTGGGCCTGTTCCTCGCATGGCCTCGGGGCAGGCCCACATCAGTCGGGTCTCTAGCTGCGCCGTCAGTCGAAGGGACCTGAGCGATTCATGCCACTTTGTCGGCTAGGCAGGGCAAGATCGGTGCGTGGAAACCTTCAAGCGGACGCCGCTGCAGCTGTTCAACCTGCCGCAGCACTTCGTCATCCCGCTCTTCCAGCGCCCTTATGTGTGGAAAGAGGATGAGCAGTGGGAGCCACTCTGGAAAGACATCCGGCGCGTGGCGGAGCTCCGGATCAACGAGCCGCACCTGAATCCGCAGCATTTCCTCGGCGCCGTCGTCTTGCAGGCCCATGAGGCTGGCAGTAACCGGGTGACGACCTGGAACGTGATCGATGGGCAACAGCGCCTGACGACACTCCAGGTGTTGACGGATGCCGCCAGCGCGGTACTTGCTCAAGCAGGGGCAGTCCGTCTGGCAAGTCAGCTCGAGTCCTTGACCCACAACTCGGCGAACTTCATTCCTGAGGGCGAGAGCAGGTTGAAGGTGCGTCACCTCAACAATGACCGCGATGCCTTCGACGAGGTAATGGGTGCGGAGCCCCCGATCGACTACACCGACCTCACGCATCATGAGTCGCGCATCGTCAAGGCGCACCAGTACTTCACTGCTGCGGTGACGCAGTGGCTGGGCGATCCGAAGGTTGACGCGTTCGCGACGCGAGCCGAACACTTGGCCGGTGTCCTTCAGTCGGACTTGCAGTTGGTCACCATCGAACTCATGGCCTCGGAGAATTCTCAGGAAATATTCGAGACGCTCAATGCCCGCGGAACTCCACTGACGGCAGCTGATCTGGTTCGAAACTTCGTCTTCCAGAGGTTGGACGCCGAGGGTGAAGACACTAAGAGGGCTTACCGCGAGGACTGGCCCTTCGAGACGAAGTTCTGGACGCGAGAGGTCAGCGCCGGTCGCTACTTCGTCAGCCGGAGTTCCCTGTTCCTCAACCAATGGCTCATCTCTCGACTGGGGGAAGAGGTCAGTCCCCAATCGACCTTCGCCCGGTTCAAGTCCTACGTCGAGCACCAGGCCGGGCAGAAGATCGCGGACCTTCTGCCCGTTATCAAAGAGCAGGCCAGGCAGTACGAAGCGTGGACCGAAGCGGCTGCACGCACGGGCGGGAACCTGACCCCAGTCGAGATGTCGGTCTACCGGATGCAAGCCAGTGGCATTGAACTTCTCAAGCCGCTATTGCTGTGGCTTCACGAACCGGGACGCAAGCTCCCGCAGAGCGTCATCGACACGATTGTCTCCGCGGCCGAGAGCTGGGTCGTGCGCCGGCAGCTGCTCAGAATGACCAGCTCCGACCTCGGCCGCATCGTCGCCGACATCATCAAGACACATGAATCAACGCCCTCCAGCGAGTTGGCGGATCGCGTCGTGACGCATCTCGCTCGCCTGAACGTGACCAGCACCTACTGGCCCGGCGACGAGGAGGTCCGTAGTGCGTTGGAGTCCGAGCCAGCCTATCGGCGCTTTCCCCGGGCACGACTCCGTGCGTTCTTGGAAGCGATCGAGAACGCCTACCGTGCCGAGACCGGGCAGCCCCAAGTCGAACGGGTCGGCTTCCCCGTTGAACACATCCTGCCGCAGAAATGGCGTGACAACTGGGCAGTCGCCACGCCCGACGAGGAGCAGGAGCGGCAGGCTCGCGTGCACCGCTTGGGCAACCTCACTCTCCTCACGAGGGCCCTCAACTCGAAGGTGTCCAACGGGCCGTGGCCTGCCAAACGCAAGGCGCTGCTGGAACACAACACGATCAAGCTCACCGGTCGCCTGGTGGAGCAGACGCAAGCCAAAGAGTGGGACGAAACGCTGATTGATGCGCGGACGCAGGCGCTCATCGAGACGCTGCTTCGAGTGTGGCCGGTTCCTGAAGGCCACAAGGGGCAAGTCGTCGACCCCCAGACCAAGGCCCAAGACTGGGTGGAGATCAAGCACCTTGTCGAGGCGGGGCTATTGGCGCCCGGCGACAGGTTGATTGCGACGCACCGTGACTTTGCAGGATTGGAAGCGACGGTCGGCAACGACCTCCGGATCCATATCGACGGAAAGTCCTTCGGAACACCGTCTGGTGCGGGTCATTACCTCCGGAAGCGGGCGACAAACGGCTGGTACTTCTGGGCGGTGGCCGACGGACGACGCCTCCGCGACGTGCGTGCAGAGTTGCTCAGCCAGAAGCCCGTCGACGCCAGCAACCCGAGCGGAGAGTGATCTTCCGGAAATCGCCCCACTCCTGATCAGAGAGTTCCTAGCCTTGCCTCATGGCAGGGGACAGGGACATCGTCAGGGCAATCAACTCGGGTTCGATTCCTTCTGAGGACTTGGTCAGCAGGGATGCTTGGGCTCGGTTGTGCGCGGTGCGGGGTCGCAACTTTCGCGAGTTCGACGAAGAGGCATGGCAGGAGCTGTGCTCTCGTCGCGGCTATCTGCTCTACCGAAGAAGCCCCCGCGGCTTCTGACGCTGTCACAGTTGACTTGGCGTACCGGGTCCGGTGACCGCATGTAGGTACGCGTTGACAGTGGCCCTGAGGCGCGCCATTACCCCATGTCCGCTGGGTGCGAAAGGCCGGGGGCGGGGTGCTTCACTTCCGCGACTGCGGCACCGAGACTGAGCGGGTGCACAACATCGACGTCGTGTGGCCGCGGATCGCTCAGCACGCGGGTGAGACGTTCTATACCGCGACAGGTCTTCACTTCACATACCGTGTGCCTGGCCAGTACCTGAGAGTCACTCGAGACGGGCGCGAGATCAATCGCTCGCTCTCACGAACCAACTTTGCCAAAGCACTCAAGGCAATGCCGGCAGACCGCCCGAGCGGCATCTCGCAACGTCAGGGGTCCGCCTACACGTGGGCGATCCTCATGGATCCCCGGGTGCGTCTGGACGACTGGTAGAAGGCTTACCTCGGCCAAAAGTCTGTAACGGTCGGCAGGGATCGCCGGCCGTGCCCCGCTCCATCCTTCAGCGGCGGTATGACGCATCGCAAGAGTTGGTCCAGTCGCCGGAGTGGCCCGGGCGGTGTCACCTCGGCGGGCACCTAGTCGCAGGGTCCGCGTCATGACTCAACGCTTCGGCGGGAGCTCGCGGGTCGCCTCCATGAGTCTATCTGCGTATGCCTCCGCATTGCGACGCACAAATTCAGGCGTTACTCGGCGCCACAGGGCGAGTGCCACCAGGGAGACAACGAGGGGAAATATGAATGGCGCAAAGGAGGGGCGATCGCTAAAGAGGCCCCAGATTCCGATGGCTGTGGTCGCCATCAGCGTGAGACAGCTCACCATCAGTCCCAGTGCCTTGAGACCGTACAGGTTACGCGCGAACCCGAAGTTGCAGTTCTCAAGGTCGAGAAGGCGGTGGCCACCCTCCGCCCGGACCCTGGCCTTGACCCGGTCCATCGCAGCTCGGTAGGTCGAGTCAGCGGCGCCGGGGTCGGCCAGTTCTTCGAGGTCATCCGCAAGACGTGGATCCGGGCCTATGGCGCGTTGAACCTCTTCGTGACGCTGACGAATCTCCGCCGGAGTGTCCGCACCTGCGAAGCGGAGTCTGGCCACCGTAGGCATTCCTCCCCAGGACTCATACAGCCGTGTCTGAACCCGGTTTCCGGCATCCCGAGCCACTAGGGCCGCGTAGGTCGTCAGGCCGACCGCAACCAAGCTCCAAAGTTTCTGGGCTCCCGGCACTACGGGCAGCAGCGCAATGCCGAGTGCGAGCCCGGGCGCGGCCGCAAGAACTGCTGGAGCAACCCGGGCGCGGAGACTGTAAGTGTCTACCCCAACCACCGGTTAGTCCTCAGCGAGTGGGCCGATCGCCGTCGCTGGACCGTACCCCGGTCGCATAGGCACGTCGGCGGATTTGTGAACGAGGTTCTTGCTTTCCGTCGCGTATGGCTCAACATTCCGGCGTTGAAGGGCATTGGTGACCTTGGGTGAAGGATGTTTCTTGGCTCATCCCAATCGGGGGTGTAAGAGTTGGGGTCTGAAGCCGCCGGTCTCGAGCAGGCTTCGGGCGATGTAGTTGGTCAGGTTGCGGAACCCGAGTGCGGAGCCGCGCAGGTGTTCGAGCCGTCCGTTGAGCGCCTCGGTCGGCCCGTTGCTGGTGCCGGGTCGTTCGAAGTAGGCGAGCACGTCAGCGGCTTGCTTCTTCAGGGTCCGGCCCAGGGTGGTGAGCTCGGTGAGCACCTTGGGGACGCCGGCGCTGAGGTCGGTGATCAGCTTCTCCATGAGCTCGCGGCCACGTTGCCGGTCCTCGTGGCGATAGGCGGCGATCATGCGCTGGTAGACACCCCAGGTCGCCTCGACCTCGACGTGAGCGTCATCAACGAACAGCGCGCGTAGCCTGTCGCTCTGCTTGTCGGTGAGCAGGTCCGAGCCGGTGTGCAGCGTGCGCCGCGACTTGTAGAGCGGGTCGTCCCTGAACCCACGGTGCCCGTGGATCGCGAGTTGGACCCGGCGCCGGCACCTGTCGAGGGCGTCACCGGCCAGGCGCACGACGTGGAAGGGATCCATCACCGTGACCGCGTCCGGGATCTCCTCTGCAGCGGCTGTCTTGAACCCGGTGAAGCCGTCCATCGCGACCACCTCGACCGCGTCACGGAAGGCGTCGTCGCGGTCGGCGAGCCAGGTCTTGAACGCCGCCTTCGACCGGCCCTCGACCATGTCCAGCAGCCTTGCTGGGCCGGCGCCATCGCGGACCGGGGTGAGGTCGATGATCACGGTGACGTACTTGTCGCCACGCCTGGTGTGGCGCCAGACGTGCTCATCGACGCCAATGACCTTCACGCCCTCGAACCGCGTGGGGTCGTTGATCAGCAGCCGCTTGCCTTCAGCCAGGACCGCGTTGTTGGCGGTGTCCCACGCGACCCCGAGTCCCTCGGCGACACGGACGACGGTGAGGTGTGCGACCACGATCCCTTCCAGCGCCCACCGCAGCCCGGTGCGCGAGAGCTTCGCGCGTGGCTCCGCCGCGGCGCTGGTGTCTTGGCGCCACACGTGTCCGCAGTCGGCACAGCGGTAGCGGCGCACTACAACTTCCAGCACGGTCGGTCGCCAGCCCAGCGGCTCGTGGGCCAACCGCCGGATCACGGTGTCACGAGCAGCGCCTTCGCTGCCGCACCGTCGGCACCACTGATCTGGTTCCACCACGCGGCACGCGAGGACCGCACGATCCGGTTCAAGTCGTTGTCCGGTCACGCTCAGACCGAGGCCGTCGAGTCGAGCGAAGGCGGTCAGGTCAGGGCGGCCGAAGCCGGCCGGCGGGGTAGCGTCGGACACGTCGAGGTCTTTCGGATGGATGGCGTAGGAACCTCCGTCGTCGGGAGACCTCGACGTCTATCTGCGGACCGACGCGCCCGGCCGACCTACACCGTCATCTGAGAAGACCCCTGAAACGTCTTCGACGACGACGGGACCGGCGAGGAGGAGGGCGCGGTGAGCTAAGAGAATGGAGCTTGCTCGGCTTCGACGCCGCCGAAAGCTCCGGTGAAACGGTCGGTACTGGTCGGTCGTCGGCGGTCACCACCGGATGGCGGCGTCCCCCACGCTCGGCGTTTGCGCAGGTCAGCGGCTCGTTCGCCCCGTGGGCGCATCAAGCGATAGACGCAAAGCCGAAGTGATTAGGTCGTCGGTTCGATTCCGACAGGCGGCTCCGGCGCACAGCCCCTGACCTGCGGAAACGCAGTGCAGGGGCGGTTCGGTTCTGGTGGTCGCGCGATGCGCTGGCCTCACGGCTCTGCCCGACACCGACGTCGCTCTCCTCTGCGACGGACCCCTCGCCGGCTGAGCGCTCGCGGCCGGCATCCTGTCCGTGTGCCGATAGGCCTCGCACCGCTCGGGAACGCAGCGTGGCGTTGCGTCGCGACCTGGCGACGGCTCGGCGGGGCGCGATCGTCTCGTGCGTTGGCGGACTACGGGAGCTTGGACGCGAGGACGTCGGCCGCCAAGATCTCGGGTGCTGCGCCGAGGAGGTGCTGGTTGGCCATCAGGGCTGCGACGATGGCGCCGTTGGCGTGGGCGTCGCGAGCGGCCTCGTCGGGGAATGCATCGAAGATCCAGAAGGTGTCGGCGTGGGTCCTGACCGCGAACCAGACAATCGTTCCCACTTCTTCGTTGGCGAGCGCGACAGCGCCGGCGAGCAGATCGGCGAGCGCGTCGTGCTGTCCATCGGCCGCGACGATCTTGGCGACGAAGGCATACGGAAGTGATGCGGGTGTGGACATGAGGGGTTCTCCTAGGTGTCGAGGTTTCTTGGTGAAGCGAGTTCAGCGTATGGCGAGCAAGGGCATGTGAGAAGTGGCGTATACGGCAGTATTGCTATTGTTCGCGCCATGCGTATCGGACTGATCGCGATCGACGGCTGCTTCGGTTCGGCTGTCGCGTCGGTCATCGACATCGTGCGGGTGGCCGACGGAGCCCGCGGCGATGTCGACCCGCGGATCGACCCGATCGAACTCGCCATCCTCGGACCGAAACGGAGAGTGACCACGACGGCATCGATGACCCTGTCGGTGGACCACCCGCTGTCGGAGTCCGCAGAGTTCGACGTGGTCGTCGTCCCTGCGCTTGGAACCCTCACGGCCGCCGCTACCAACGACGCCCTCCAGAGCCGAGATGCTCGTTCGGTCATCGCCTCGCTCGGGCGCCTCGACGACGCGACCACCCGGATCGCCGCGGCGTGCACCGGCGTGTTCGCTGTCGCCGAGACCGGACGGATGCATCATCGGCGGGCGACGACCAGCTGGTTCCTGGGGCCGGAGTTCCTGAAGCGCTATCCGACCGTCGCCCTCGATCTCGACACCATGGTCGTGGTCGACGGGAACCTCGTCACCGCCGGCGCCGCGTTCGCCCACATCGACCTCGCGCTCTCACTCGTGCGATCGATCAGCCCCGACCTGGCCCAACATGTCGCCAAGCTCCTCATCATCGACGAGCGTCCGTCGCAGGCGGCCTTCGTCGCCTACGAACATCTCCGGCACGAGGACCCGATCGTCGTCGAGTTCGAACGCTTCGTGCGCGCCCGCCTGGACGAACCGTTCAACGTCGCCTTCGTCGCGCAGTCGCTCGGCACCAGCCGGCGCACCCTCGAACGACGAGTCCGTGCGGCGCTCAACCTCACTCCGCTCGGCTTCGCCCAACGGCTTCGCATCGAACGAGCTCGGCACCTCTCAGCAACCACGGACCTCACCTCCGCCGAGATCGCGCTACGGGTCGGCTACGCGAACGCCGAGACTCTGCGCTCCCTCCTGCGCAGGGAGCGACGCCGTTCCTGACCTATCGCCATGCCTGTAGCCGGTGTCCTAGTGCTCGACTGGAACCACCTCTCAGCACGTCGCGTCGACGCTTCTGCGTCGCCCCTGGACGACCCACTCGACACGCCCGCAGCACAAGCCATGTGACGTGTCCCGGCTTCCCGGACGGTCGGGGTTGGGTGGCTGTGATGTCGCTGCGTTCTCGTCGAGGGGGTCAGCAGACTCGATCAGGGTCGATTGGGATGAGACGCGAAGGCGCTCAGGTCAGGGCGGCCGAAGCCGGCCGGCGGGGTAGCGTCGGTCACGTCGAGGTCTTTCGGATGGATGGCGTAGGAACCTCCATCGTCGGGAGATCTCGACGTCTATCTGCGGACCGACGCGCCCGGCCGACCTACACCCTCATCTGGGAAGAGCCTGTTTCTTGTCGTTGAGCGCGGAACTGATGAATGCCTCGGTGCTGAAGAGGTTCTCCCCGGGGCGACCGAAGATCCGGTTGAGCAGGCTCGGTGAAAGGTTACGACGGCTGCCATGGTGGGGAGCCTGAAAGAAGTGCAAGGGCGTGTCGGGAAAGGACCCCAAAGTGCGCTCGTACTCGTCCCAGGCGCGGCCTAAAGCCTCGATCCCCGCGTCTCCTGTGAAGAGCATTCGCTCTCCGTCGACAGTCAACAGAGTCACTACAGATGAGTCGTTCCTCGGACCCGAGTCGCCGTCCTCGCCGAGAGTCTCGAACGGCAGGCTTGGCAAGGCGCGGGCAAGCAGGTCCGTCGCCTTCTCCATGATGGAAGCCGACTGCCGCGCGCTTGCCCGTCGCTGAGCCGCTACGCCGGCGGCTTCCTCGGCCAATTGGGCTTGAAGGAGCTCCTCGTAATATGCACGAGTGGGACCCAGCACCGCGATGTGACCATTGAAGCGAGTGAGCCCGGTGAATGGTTCTGTAATGCTCACACCCAGTTCTGCGGCAGTGCCGATGAGTGCGTCGACCACCTCGATGTTGCTCACCTCGAGCGCCGAGTCCACATGGTCGTGTGGCACATGAAGGAGCAGCTCACCAACGGTGACCTCGCCTTCCCGGGCTAACTCCATGA
Organism: Pedococcus sp. NPDC057267; assembly: GCF_042668795.1. Lineage (NCBI taxonomy): Bacteria > Bacillati > Actinomycetota > Actinomycetes > Micrococcales > Intrasporangiaceae > Pedococcus > Pedococcus sp. NPDC057267. The sequence goes on from NZ_JBHUYG010000006.1 coordinate 71,981, forward strand.
TGGACGCTAGCCCGTTGATGTGATCCTGATCGGGATGCGTCGAAATCATCAAGTCGATGTGGCTCGTGTGGTACCAGCGCTGCAAGTGTTCGACTACCGACTCGCCCGTGTAGCTGAATCCGCCGTCGATCACCACAACACGCTGGCGACCAGAGGCCTCGCTGAAGCGCATCGTGATGGCATCCCCGCTCTTCGAGCCGAGGTCTCCGGTCCGCTCAATTGGCAAGAAATCAACTTCGTACATGCATCCCCCTGTGGTGACGACTGCTGGCCATGGGAAACCGTACTTTGCTCCTCTGACATGCGACCCGAGTCTCGGCCGCTGAGCGCGAAAACTTCTGGCGGCCGGGACGGAAGGGAGCCTTTGAAGGTGCAGCCGCAACGTGGCACCGGCGCGACGGCAGGTCCTTCTGGGCGAAGTGCCGCTCCCTGAAGCCTGACTTCCGTATGGTGACCCGACGGGCTGCGTAGTCCTCTTCGTCAAGGAGAGGAGCATCGTGACCGACGGACTCAACCGGAGCGACCGCCCGTTCGTCGTGGTGACTTTGGGAGCTGGCGCACTCTGGCTGCTGCTGACCACTGGTGCCTGGCTCGCGTTCGCCGTCCGGGGTAGCAGCCCGGCCGAACCGACCGTTCCCGCACCATTGGTGGCTTTCGCGCACCCGACCGACCTGACGGCAGCGTGGGGCGCTGGTGCGCCATCCCCGTGGTTGTACTGGTCTTGCACGCTAGTCGTTGCCTTGACTGCGGTGACCGCGGGCGTAATCGTGTGGAGGCGCCCACGAAAGGCAGCGAGCGCGGCGCTTGACCTTCGAGGGTGCGCCTCGCGTCGTGAGGTCCAGGCGGGCGCGGGCAGGGCGACGTTGTCGTCGCGGGCGTCCACCCTGCGCCCGGGCCGGACCAAGCCTGCCTTGACGGATCTGGGCTTCCGGTTGGGCTCTTCCCGCGGGGTCGCGGCCTACGCGACGGTTGAGGACTCGATGGTCATCCTCGGCCCGCCCCGCTCCGGGAAGGGCATCCACCTGGCGATCCCCATGGTCCTGGACGCCCCCGGCCCGGTGCTGACGACGAGCACGCGCCCGGACAATCTCGCGGTGACGATGCGTGCCCGCGCCGCTCGTGGCCCGGTGGCGGTGTTCGACCCCCAAGGTTTGGCGCGCGGCATCCGGTCGGCGACCCGGTGGTCGCCGATCCGCGGGTGTGAGGATCCGCACGTGGCGATGGTGCGGGCGAAGGCGTTGACGAACGGTGCCGCGAACGGGACGACGGACTCCAACTTCTGGCAGGCGTCTGCGGAGCAGGCGGTGCGCTGCATGTTGCACGCGGCCGCGCTGGGTGGGTGCACCTCGGCCGACCTGTACCGGTGGTCGCTGTCCGCGTCCCAGGCCAGGGAGGCGGTGGTGATCCTGTCCTCCCACCCGCAGGCGGCCGATTCGTGGAACGAGGCGCTGGAGGCGGTCATCAGCGCGGACCCGCGGCAGCGGGACTCGGTGTGGGCGATGGTGACGATCGCGTTCGCCGCCCTTGCCGACCCGAAGGTGCTCGATGCGGTGTCACCGGCGCCGGGGGAGCAGTTCGACCCGCACGCGTTCCTGACGGGGAACGGCATGATCTACCTGCTGGGGACCGCGACCGGTTCCGCGGCGACGGCCGGGCTGGTGGGCGCGTTCGTCGAGGACGTCGCCGAAGCCGCCCGCCGGCTCGCCGCCCGGTCCACTGGGTCGCGGCTGGACCCACCGTTGACGTTGGTGCTGGACGAGGCGGCCAACTACCCGTTGCCGTCGCTGCCGTCGCTGATGTCCGACGGCGGCGGCACCGGCATCTGCACGGTGGTGGTGCTGCAGTCGTTGGCGCAGGCCCGGCACGTGTGGGGTGAGCACGCGGCGTCGGCGATCTGGGACGCGGCGGTTGTCAAGGTCATCCTCGGGGGCGGCTCGAACGCACGGGACCTGCAGGACCTGTCCACCTTGATCGGGCAGCGCAATCACACGTCCACCACAACCAGCCGGGGCCGGGACGGTCACCTGTCCCGGTCGACGTCGACGACCAAGGTTCCGATCCTGGAGCCCGCGCAGTTGCGGACCCTGCCGTTCGGGACGGCGGTGCTGCTGCTGCGTGCGGCGCGTCCGATCGCGCTGACGCTGTCACCGTGGACGGATCGGCCGGACGCCTCGGTGCTGACCGTGCACCGAGGCGTGGTCGAGCGGGAGATCTACGATGCCGCGACCGCGTGACGTCGGACCGCTGCACGTTCCATCCCTGACCGTGCGCGAGCGCGACGCGGTGATTCCGGACCTTCGCGACTGGGTCGACCGGCTCGCCGACCGGTTCGCCCTCGACACCCGCGTGATCCCTCCCTGCTGGGAGCAACACAACGGGATGGTCGAAGCCTTGTCGGCGTTACGGGACCACGAACGCGGCTCATATGCCGCGGACGCCGACCCCCGCGCGGGCGTGGACTGGCTGCGCGCCCTGCGGGAGGTGCGGGCCCTGCTGACCGAGCTGGCCGGCCTGACACAGTGCAGCGTGCACCAGCACCGCGACCCCGCGCCGCGCCGGCCGCTCAGCCCGTCCGCAACTCAGCCGGCCTCGGCGCGCTCCTTCGCTGCCGCCGAGCCGAACCGACCCGTCTCGATCAACGAAGTTGCTGACGGGTCAATGCGTTCGAGCCGTGAGTGACCCGAGCGGGTGCGTAGACCCGGTGAGGCGGGATGGCCCCGCCGGGGAAGGCAACCATGGCGGACACCCCTGCCACCCGCTACAGCTCGAGCCAGGCCCAGCTGCTAGGCATGGCCACCGCCGCCCAGCGCGGCCTCGATTTGGACGACCCGGCCGACTTCTACTACCGGCAGGGCACACGTGACGCGTACGCGTACGCCGCCGCGCTGCTGGTCACCGGCCGGCCCGGTGACGCCACGCGCGCTGCCGCCGACCGGGTCACCCACCTCCTGGGGGAGGGCATCACCGACCTCGGCGTGCTGGTGCAGGCCACCGCGATCACCGCGCGGCCCCCGACCGGCGTGGACTGGGTCGGGAAGGTGTCGTTCGACCGGCTCACCAGGAACCATCCGGGCGTCGACCACGACCTCGGCTACCAGTGGGGCGCCCGCCGCGACATCCGCATCTCCCACCGCCTCACACAGGACGCCACCGTGGGCCTGCTGTACGCCTACGACCGCACCTGGGACGAGTACGCCATCCTCGACCCCGCCGCCCACGTCGAGACCGTCGCCCGCACCTTCCACGCCGCCCTGGACACCGACCCGCACCTGCCGGTGGCCGAGTTCGTCAAACTGCTGCGCCAACACCCCCCGACTGTTACGGCACAGCCGGACCCGCCGGCGGTGCAGTTGTGACCGGGGCCCGGGTCGACGTGCCGGCCGTCCGCGCCGCCCACCCGCTTCCCGACGTGGTCGCCGCCGCCGGGGTCGAGCTGCGACGTCAGGGCCGCGGGTGGATGGGTTGCTGCCCGTTCCACGACGACACCACCGCGTCCCTGTCCGTCGACGGGATCCCGGACCGGTTCCACTGCTTCGGCTGCGGCGCCTCCGGGGACGTCATCGACTTCATCCAGCGCCTGCACGGCCTCACCTTCCCGCAGGCGGTCGAGCAGCTCGAGCACGGTATGCCGGTCACGAACTCGTGGACCCCGGCCCACCATCGGCCGGTGGCCCCGGCCCAACCGGACGGGCCACCGCCCGACCGGGCGTACGAGATCAACGCCCTCGCCTGGGAGCACTACACCCGCTCGGTCGCTCACGACGCCGCAGTCGGCTACCTGCGCCACCACCGCGGCATCGACGTCACCGCCCTCGAACTCCAGCTCGGCCGCCCGGTGGTCGGGCACGCCGGCACCGGCTGGACGACCATGACCGACCGGCTGCGCGCGGCCGGCGTCACCGACGACGACCTGCTCGCCCTCGACCTGGCCCAGACCACCCGCCGCGGCCACCTGATCGACACCCTCCGCGACCGGATCATCCTGCCGGTCACCACCGCGGACGGGCGGATCGCCGGACTGCTCGGTCGCGACACCAGCGGCCACCCGCGAGCCCCGAAGTACCGCAACCCCACCCGCACCGTCACCTACGACAAGGCCACCACGTGCTACCAACCCAGCCCCAGCCACCCGGGCGCGGCGGTCGTCCTCGTCGAAGGCCCCTTGGACGCCCTCGCCGTCGCCGCAACCACCGCAACCGCCGCACGCCACCACGAGCTGACCGCCCTGGCCACCGGCGGCGTCGCCATCACCCCCGCCCACGCCGCCCGAGCGGCACACCTCACCCGCGGCCCGCTGGTGATCGCCATGGACGGAGACACCGCAGGCCGTGACGGCACCACCCGGTGGGTTGACCTGTTGGCCGTGCAGGCGGGCAGGCCGGTCCTGGTCGCCGACCTACCCGACGGCCGGGACCCCGCCGACTGGCTCGCCCAACACGGCTCCTCAGGCCTCGCACTCCTCGACCCCGCACGGGCCGGAACACCGGGCGGGCTACGCCAACCCGGGCGCGAGATCGTCCGCGCCGTCCTGACCCGCCACCCCCGCGACCCCCGACACGCGGTCACCGCGGCGCTACAGCCGCTCTTCGCGGTCGTGCCCGCACGTCAAGCCGACGACCTTGCCACCGGTGCCATCGCCGAGATGAGCAGGCAGGGCTGGAACGCCCACCAGGCCTTCACCCGCCACCTCGCCGGCGCTCGCAACGCAGCGCGCGCACCGGCATACGCGCTCGGCCCATCGCTCTGACAAGCCCGCACCCGAAACGGAGACCGACCGTGCCCGCCACCACCCAGGCCCTGCTCGACGAGGCCACCAACCACCTCACCGCCGCCGCAGCCCTCGCCCGCCACGAAGACACCCCCCGCGCCCACGCGCTCGCCGGCTTGATCCAGCTCATGCGCGCCGGCATCGCCCCCGGCACCTTCGACACCCCGGACCCCACCCCCGGACCGGCCACAGTCACCGGGCGGCTGCGCGCCGTGCTGGCCGCGCTTGACGCCGTTGACCCGCTCGACGGGCCACCCGACCTGCTCGCCTGGTCCTGGCAGGTCGCCGACCTGATCCACATCCTCGACCGCGACCGGGCAGGCCGGTCGTGAGCGCCACCACCGCGGCGGACCTGCTCGCCCGCGCCCACCACCTGGCCCTGGTGCTGCGCGACAGCCACGACCCGATCACCCTGACCCAGTGGGAGCAGTTCGACGTCACGCTCCACCGGGTGCTGCACCAGACGCTCGGGGTCGACGGCGGCAACGTCCGGCTGCGTGACCCCAGCCGAACGGTGCTGCGATCCGCGCTCCGCAGTTTCCCCGACCCATTGCGGCCACCGGCGACCACGCCCGCCGACCCCGCTCAGGACGCCCGGGCCGCCGTAACCAGCGAGGACGCCCCACGCCGTGAGGACGCCTCCGGACGGCTGCGCGTCGTTCGCGACAACGACGCCGCCCCGGCTCCGCACGGTCGGGATCGTGACGGCCGCTCCGACATCACCCCAGCCGATCCGGCCGACCCGCACCCGCTCGCCCGGCTATCCGTCACCCTCGGCGCGCTGGCCGACCAGCTCAACGTCGCCCACCAGAGCGGCCAGGCCGTCCTGGATACCCCCGGCGAGGCCGCCACCACCGCCCGGCACCTGCTGGCGATGGGTCGCACCGCCGCGGGCCGCACCCTCGCCGCGATCCCATACACCGACGCCGCCCGGCCGCTCGCGATCGCCCAGTACACCGAACGCGTCCTGGACGCCCTCACCGACGCCACCACCCGCCCGGTCGGCCTCGAGCGGCTCCGCACCGTCACCCCTCACCCCGACCCGGACACACTGGGGGACCGGTTCGAAGCCGCCCTCCATACCTGGGCGAACGCTGCCCGCGCCGACCTGACCCGGGCAGTGCCGGCCGCCGACGGCATCCGGTTCCTCGCCAGCCAGACCATCCACCTGAACGCCATCACCCATCAGCTGATCCACGTCCAGGACCTGCAAGGCCTCGACCCAGGCCGCGCAACGACGGTCATGCTCGCCGCCTCCGCCCGACTGGCCCAGAGGGCAGAGCCGTTGTGGGGAAAAGTCACCACCCTCGCCCGGCCGACCCTCGAGTACGTGACAGCCAGCCGTGCCCTCATCCCCGTCCTCGACGACGTCACCACAGCCCTTCAGGGCCCCTCACCGACCGCGGACTTCGACACCCGCCGCGCGCTGGCGGACCTGGCCCAGACCACCAGAACGATCGCCGACCTCATGGATGCCACGCAGACCCTGCCCGACCGGCTCGCCCGCTCCCAGCTGCTGCACACCCCCAAAGGCCGCCCCACCGTGGTCGACCTGCACAGCCGCCGAAGGCTGCTCACCCGCCCCGCCACTCCCGACGACGTCACCGACCTGGCCCACACCTGGACCCTGGCTGGCGGAGCCACCGGCGCCGTCGCTGCAGGGCTTCACGGAGTCCTGACCTCGCAGGCCGACCACACGCTCCGTGCGCTCGCACCCATCGAACGCACCCTCTGACGCCAAGGGCCCGTCGCGCATGGTGACCCCCGGACGGGCGTAGACCAAGCAAACGGAACGGGAGGCGACCATGAGGAACGAGAAGCCGCAGCCGGCGACGTCGACGATGTCAACATGTGATCGCCTCTGGACGATCGACGACGTGTCGGCCTTCCTCGGCGTGCCCGTCCAGACGCTCTACCAGTGGAGGCACCGCAGCGAGGGGCCGCCGTGCATGCGCTTGGGGAAGCACCTACGGTTCGATCCCGACCAGGTGCGCGCGTGGCTCGCCAGCAAGGTCGCCTGACGTGGCGAAGGTGACGCGCGACTCTCGAGATGGCCGCTGGCTGGCCCGCTGGCGCGATCCCGCGGGCCGCCAGCGCAAGAAGTCGTTTCGGCGCCGCGTCGATGCTGAGCGATTCCTGGTCGAACTGCAGGCGGAGACGTACCGCGGTCGATACGTCGATCCCACGGCCGGCAAGCTGTTGTTTCGCGACTACGCCGACAAGTGGCTGTCCGGTTTGGGCCATCTCAAGGCGACGACGGCCCAGCGCTACCGCGAGGTCGCGCGAGGCTATGTCGTGGCCCAGTGGGGAGAGTGGCCACTGGCCAGCATCGCGCGCTCCGACGTCGCGGCCTGGATCGGCGAGCTGCACAACCGGGGACTGTCTGCCGGAACGATTCGCAAGGCCTACCTCGTGGCGTCGTTGATTCTCGATGCCGCCGTCGCGGATGGGCGCCTTGGCCGGAACCCGGCCAAGGGCGTACGGCTGCCTCGCCAGGTTCAGCGGGAGCCCCACTTCATGACTGCCGAGCAGGTCGGACGGCTGGTGGAAGCCGCTGGCCCGCACGGGCTGGGCATACTCACCTTGGCTCTCACTGGGCTTCGTTTCGGCGAGTTCGCGGCATTGCGCGTCTCTCGACTCGAGGTGGATCGCAGCCGTTTGTACGTAGCCGAGGCAGTCACGGTCGTGGCGTCGCAGTTGGTGTGGTCGACGCCCAAGTCTCACGCGCGCCGCCATGTTCCTGTGCCGAGGTCCCTCCTGCCGCTGCTCGTAGAGGCGTGCGCGGGCAGGGAGCCCGAGGAGTTGATCTTCCCGTCTCAGACGGGCGGGCCCATCCGGTTAAACAATTGGCGTCGCCGCGTGTTCGACAGGTCGTGCTACGACGCCGGGCTCGTGGGTTTCACGCCACACGACCTGCGGCACACCGCCGCGTCGCTGGCGATCTCGGTCGGAGCCAACGTGAAGGCCGTTCAGCGGATGTTGGGTCACGCGTCGGCTGCCATGACGCTGGACATCTACGCCGGACTGTTCCCGGACGACTTGGACGAGGTTGGATCCCGTCTCGACGCTCTTGTGCCACATATGTGCCACATCCGGGAAAGTGACCCCTCAGAGGAAAAGGCTGCCGACCCCGAAAATGCTACTTGACCTGCGGAAACGTGTGGTGCCCTCGGGCAGATTCGAACTGCCGACACCCGCTTTAGGAGAGCGGTGCTCTATCCCCTGAGCTACGAGGGCGGGGTGGTGGCTGGTCTCGTTAGCGCTGGAGGCGCAGAAGCTGAGCGCGGTGGAGAACTGCCGCAGGAAGGGTATCCGACACCGGGCCTCGGGCCGACACGCATGGGCGCAGACGGCAGAGCACGCTCGAGGCTCAGCCGCCGCCGGTGATCATCCAGTAGTGGACGAACCGGAGCTGGTCGTCCAGGACGGCGATGTCGATCTCCTCGTCGGCGCCGGGGCAGCCCGGGCAGCTCACGGCATACGACACGACATGGCCGCGCTGCAGGATGGCGCCGGTCCGGTGGTACCGGGCACCCATCGCGAACAGGCTGCGGTTGACCTCGACGATGCGGTCGCGACCCGTCACCGGGGCCGCACCGGGGCCGGGCTCCTCGTACACGGCATCGGGCGCGAAGTGGGACCCAAAGGTCGTCCAGTCCCCGCGCCCCAGCGCCGCGAGCGTGCCGTCCACGACCGCGACGACCTTGGCCGACGCCAGCCCGGATGGTGGCTCCTCGTGGCCGACGGCATACCCGCCGGCCGCGCCGGCCCCTCCCGCCAGAAGGGCCGCCGCGACCACGGCCACCCACGGCCGAGCCCAGGCCCGACTCCGAGTCCGCCCGATTCCCTCCGTCATGTCCCTCGCCTCCCCGGCCGCGCCACTCTCCGGTGGCGCCCTCCAGCCCCGCCCGCGACACCCGCCTCGGCGCGCCCCTGCCGTGCGGTGACACCCCCAGCGTCCGCCGGCCGCGGCGGGGTGGCGCATGACCAAGGGCCCGCGTCGCAGTGTGGGCACGGCGACCTGCTCGCGAGGACGGGTGGGCGCACATCACCCGTTCGGTTGAAATGTCCACATCCGTGCTGGTCGGCGGCTTGTGCCCCCGCATACTGGACCCGCCTCGGGCGGTCCCCTCTCGCGTTCGGGCACCCACGAACCCGAACACCCCCCGAAGGATCGCTCGATGCGCCTGTCGCTCCGCGCACTCGCCGCCGCCCTCGCCCCCGTCGCGCTGGTGGCCGCCGCCACCGTCGCCGCGCCGCAGGCCGCCAGCGGCGCCACGTCCGGCTACAGGCTCGCCTACGCCAGCCTCCCGAACGGCACCGCCCCGGTCCTGCGCTGGAACCCGTGCCAGACCGCCATCACCTGGAAGGTGAACCTCGCCGCCGTCCCCGCGGCCGCCCGCGACACCGTCCTGAGCGAGACGAAGTCCGCCGTCGCGCGGGTCTCGACGGCGACGCGGATCGCGTTCTCCTACAAGGGCACGACGAGCGAGGTCCCCCAGCCCGGCTCCGCATCGAGGCAGTCCGCCGAGATCATCATCGCGTGGACCACCCCGGCGAAGACGGCCTACAGCCTCGCCGGGGCCACGGCCGGCCAGGGCGGGTTCAGCTACGCCTGGGCGTCGCACTGGGTCAACGGCCGCACCACCTACACGTATGCCGCGCAGCGCGGCTTCGTCGTCCTGGACACCCCGCAGGCGTTCGCGCAGCTGCGCGGCGGCTTCGGGTCGGGCCTGCGCCGCACGAACCTGCTCATGCACGAGCTCGGCCACGTCATGGGGCTGCAGCACGTGAGCGACACGCGCCAGCAGATGTACCCGACGCTGCGGCCCACCTCGCCCTACGCGTACGCCACGGGTGACCTCGCCGGGCTGGCCAAGCTCGGCCGTGGTGCCGGCTGCCTGAGCACCGCCGGCCTGCCGTACAAGGACCTCAGCTAGTCCGACCCCCGAACCCGATGCCCGTCCACCGTCGCCCGGTGGGCGGGCGTCGTGCATCCACCCGCCGACAGGCGGCGCCACCCGTTACCACCGGACTCGGCTCTTTACTATCTCTTTACTTTTACATGGGGTCGCCTTTACCTGAACGGACGAGTTGACGGTGCCCCGAGGGCTGATGTGGAGGACTGCCCCCAGCGACCACGATGGGTATCGGCTCCTTCGGGGGAGGGAGCCCGGCCCGGGCCCCGCCTCAGTCCTCCAGCTGGGGGCTCGGACCAGTGACCGACCCGGTGGCGTACGCCCCTGAGACGCCACCGGGTCCTCTCTCTTCCTCGCACGAAGGAGTGCAGCGATGTCCACGACCGCAGCGGTCCGAGCGGTGACGGCCGGCGTCGCGGCCGTGGTCGCCCTGGGCGTCGTCGCCGTCGTGGCCTCGTCCCACCACGCGAGCGACGCCCCCACCACGCGGACCGGAGCCCTCCAGGTCGTCGCCGGGGCCGGGGGAGTCGCCGCGGCCACGCCGGTCAAGGACGCTCCGTGGGCGGCTGCCGACAGCATCCGTGGCCTCGCCCCGGGGCAGCTGCGCACCGTCGAGGTGACGGTGACGAACCCCGGCACGACGGCATACCGGGTGCTCGAGCTCACGGCCACGCCACGCGACGCCGGCCCGGACTGCCGCGCCGACCGCTCGCTGGTCGTGAGCTCCTATCGCTCGGACCGGACCGGCGCGCCCACGTACGTGGTGCCGCGCGGGTCCAGCATCCGCATCCCGGTGACGGTCATGCGGCTGGCGCTGCCGGGGCAGGACACCTGCCGCGGCGCGACCTTCCCGCTCACCCTCACAGGGGTGGTCAGCCCGGGACGCGCGGCCACGAACGCCGGTTGACGGGGGTCCCGGGAGGGCGGAGGCCCTGGGCAGGGCGCAGGGC
>NZ_JBHUYG010000007.1:0-76434 GCF_042668795.1 Pedococcus sp. NPDC057267
AAGGCCTCCGGCTTCGGCCGCGAGGGCGGGTTCGAGGGCATCGAGGAGTACCTCGAGACCACCTACGTCGGCATCGCCCCCTAGCCCCCCGGCAGCCCGCAGCCGCGCGACCACCAGAGCAGCGTCCTGGTACCCGTCCGGGGGCGCAGCACCGGGGCGAAACCTCGGTTCCCTCAGCCCAACATGGGCCGGCATGTGTCCGGGCCCTTGTCGGAGTCGGTGGGAGAGGACGTTCGGCCCGAGCCGAGAGCCCAGCCGCGTCTTTACCGTCGAAGCGTGACCACGCAAGCCCCGGCCCCCGAGGTCATCGAAGCGTCGAACCCAGACGCACTGAGCCGCTACCTGTACCCACCCGGAGCGCGCACGATGCTGCGCGCTCCTCTGCCGGGGTGGCGGCTGGGACTGTGCTTGCGAGGCCTTGCGGGCTCGGGCGCCGAGGGGGCAGGTGTCGGCGGTTCGCGCGAAAAGGGGCGATCGACATGAGTACCCAGCAACTCACAGAAGAGGTGCGGAGCGGGCTGCCCGGGAGTTTCGTCGAACTCTCCGCAGGCATCACGCACTACGAGATCCGCGGCGACGCGGGCGGTGAGAGCGTCGTCCTGATTCACGGGAACGCCGCACCCCAGGCCACGTGGGATCGAACGATCGGCCCCCTGTGTGACGCCGGTTTCCGGGTGCTGCGATACGACCTGTACGGGCACGGGCTCTCCGACAGACCCAGGCTGCGCACGTACGACCGCCTCTTCTACAACGCCCAGCTCGCGGAGTTGCTGGCCCATCTCAACCTCCGGTACCCGATCCGCCTGGTGGGCTCCTCGCAAGGTGGCAGCATCGCCACGTGCTTCGCTGCCGAGAACCCGGGCACGGTGAGCAAGCTCGCCCTGCTCGCTCCCTTCGTCGCGGAGCTTCCGGGGCAAGGGGGGATCGCCTACCGGCTCGTCACCACCCCGCTCCTGGGAGAACTTCTCCTGAGGGTCATGGGTGATCGCAAGCTCGCCGACCTCTCCGATGCGGTGGTGTCGACCCATGGGGTGGGCGAGCTCCAGCGTCAGGTCGCCGAGCAGTTCCGCTACGAAGGAAAGCGGCGAGCCATGCTGGCCAACTTGAGAGGCGACGCGCTGAAGGACGCGACATCGTGTTACCGACGCGTCGGGGAGCAGGGCATTCCGGTGCTGCTCACCTACGGAACTCAGGATCGGAAGATCCCACCGGAGTCCATGATCAGACTGCGCGACTTGCTGCCGGACATCGAGTACCACGAGATCGAAGGCGCAGGACATCTGGCCCACTACGAGGCGCCGGACCAAGTGAACCCTCTCCTCACCCGATTCCTGGCCGAGTGACCAAGGCGAAACGACCTCAGGCGCTGGCTCGCGACGAGCCGGTGGCACGACCGCTGCGACTACCCCGATCGGTGTGGTCAGCGAGCGCCTGACGTCCCAGCGTGACGATGCGGGTGAGTGCTCGAAGGAGTGGCGGTATGACATACCAACAGAGCTTCCATATCGATGCACCGGTGACCACGGTGTTCGGCTTCTTCAGGGATCCGGCTCAGTGGTCCGCGTTGGAACCTGAGGGAGTGCGGTTCAAGGACGTGAGGCTCACCAAGGAAGGGATCGGGACGCACTACCTCTGGACCGCCAAGATCGCTGGCGTGTCCATCGAAGGCTTCAACGTGTTCACGGACTTTGTGCCCGACAAACTCATCACCGACAGGTCCTCCAACGGGTTGGAGGGGACCTGGACCTACTCGTTCGAGCCGGACGGTCCCGGCACGAGGCTCACGGTGAGGAACCAGATGCAGCCGTGGTGGCGGCTGCCACTCCTGGAGCGCCTGCTCGACCACGTCACGGCAAGGACTCACGGACCGCGATTCGCGAGGTTGCAGGCGGTGCTCGGCCCGGAGCCGACCCTGAGTCCAAGGAAGGTGGACGCCACACTTCAGCACGGGGTCGATGGGCAAGGATCACAGGCGAGCCACACGGACAAAGGGAGGCACGGCAAGCCCGTGCATGCCCGAACGATCCACATCGACGCGCCCGTGGAGGTGGTCTTCGACCACGTCAAGCAGCCGCAGAACTTCGTCGCCGCGGACCCTGAGCCTGTTCGCCTCTCCGCCCTCGTGCCGACGCCTGGGGATGGCATCGGCTCAACGTGGCAGACCTCCTGGCGCGTGGCAGGACTTCCCATGCGCGCGGCCTGGTGCAGGCGGGAACTGGTTCCCGGAAGTCGAATCGTGGATCACGCGTCAACCGGTGTCGATTGGACGTATGCGATGGCACCACAGGACGGCGGAACGGCGCTCACGCTCGGATATGCCATATCCACAGGCGCTGCGATCGTCGACAGGGCCCTCGATCACGTCTTCGGGAATCAGGAGCGCCAGCTGGACCGGATGCTCGCCAACTACAAGCAGTTGATCGAGGCCGACGTCGGTCCCCGCTCTCGATGAGGACCTCGAGCGAGGCGCCGCTTCGAGAGCAGATGGGAAGCGCATGCCCGTCGCCCCTTCGGCGGCGTCCAGGCCTCCGGCTTCGGCCCCGAGGGCGGGTTCGACGGCACCGAGGAGTACCTCGAGACCACCTACGTCGGCATCGCCCCCCACCCACCGGCGGTTCGCAGCCGCACGGCCCCCACCGACGGGTGGAACGACGAAGGACCCGGCGAGAAGCGTGCCGGGTCCTTCGTCAAGTGGTGGAGCTGAGGGGATTCGAACCCCTGACCTTCTCATTGCGAAGGCCGCAGCGGCCCGCCGCATCGCTTATCCCTGTGCTCGGCTGGCCCTCCCCCGAGTGCATTCAATGCACGGCGTGAACCTTCGGGGGCACAAAGGGAGCACAAGCCGCACGACCTCTTCATGGGTGTCGATCCGGCCAACGCCGCAGCACTACGAACACAGTACGGCCGCCCGCCCGACAGCCATCCTTGCTACGCCCCTCACCGCCTCCGTATAGGGCAACGGCGCACCGCCGCGTGCGCACAGAGACGCAGGTTTTGCATCGTCGGCCCCCAGGCGACCCGCCTAGTACTGCCGTCGCACCTCAATAGGGCGCTTTTGCTCGGCGTTGGACTCCTGCTGCTGACCGTGCGCGGCGTGGACCCGCTCGCCCTGCGGGCCGAAGAGGCTGAGCACCTCCGAAGGAAACGACGTCATGGGATTCGCCAGACTGTTGCCCTACGCGTGTGCCTACCGGGGAGCAGTGCTGGCAGCGGCGCGGACACTCTCGTCGGTCCAAGCCCGCCAGCGAGGCTGGGCAGCTCACCCTGAGGACGGTGCGTACGACGGCGTCCTCCGGCGAGACCTGACCCACGCGCGAAGGCAGCGTCCCCGGAGGAAGATCCGCTTCCGCTGCCGAGTTGTTCGGCACGTATTTTCCTCGCCCCCGGATGCATCTGTCCGGGGCAGCCAAGGCACCTATACAGGTACAGCTACGAGGTGCCGACCCGGCCAGCGGCGATGCTTCGACACCGCCGCATGCGGGCCTATGGGATGACGGTCTACTTCGGACGGACGGCAAAAGGGGTCGCGGATGGCGTAGGGGTCAGGGCCAAGATCCTGGTGCAGGAGGAGCCGCGATAGGGGCATGGAAACCTTCAGCCAGTCCGGGCGACGACGCCGCGGGGGTCCAGCGTGCCGTGGATTGCCACCAGAGCTACAGCGGCTACCAGCCGGGGTGCCCGGTACGCGGCGAGCAGGGGCCCAAGAGCCGCTGCAGCGCAACGCCAAATCTATTCACGGCCTGCATCGGCAAAGTGGCTCCTGACCAGGTGTGCAACGGAGGATGCTCGATGCATGGCACGAGTCCCGTCCGCGACAAAGCGTTTCAACAAGGTCGCCGTCCACCTCGCCGGACACCGGTACATCCCCGTGTGGGCTCTGCTGCGACACCGCGGTCGCAAGAGTGGAAAGCCGTACGTCACCCCCGTAGCAGTCATCGCGACCCCAACGAGCTTCCTCATCGGACTGCCCTGGGGCAGGGATACGGACTGGGTTCGCAACGTCCGCGCGGCGGGCGCGTGCACGATCCGGTGGAAGGGCGTCGACTACGAGTGCATCGCGCCCGCATTCGTCGACCAAGACGTTGCTCGTGCCGCCGCGCACGGACCCACGCGGTGGATCCTGCGACCAGTCTCATTCCCTCATGGTTTTATCCAGCTCGAACGCCACACCGACTGAAGCCTTCCCCCGGGGCTCGCTGTGTGCTGAGCCCTCGAGGCGTGAACTCGACCCAGATAGCTTGGCACCGCGTCGCCCACCCGGCCAGTTCGTCGGCGCGCCCTCCTACGGCCATCGACCTCGTGGCCATACAGTCACACGCCTTCGGTCGTGTGGAGTGACAGGCACCCTTCCAAGGCGTGTCAGTCACGCCCCTGGCGCACGCGAAATACGCCTGTTCAGGCAAGCGCTGTGCGGACCAGGTGTGCTGCCAAGGTGAGCTGGGACGGCAGAGGTACGCCACCGCGGACCTCATGGGCCGCCCGCCCGCCCACGTAGACAACGGGAACCCTCGCCTCGTGCAGCGCCTCGACTGTCGCGGCGGAAGGGTCAAGGTCGCGAGAGTGAGTCGCGGCAATGACAGCAGCCTCGGGGGCGGTTGCAGCCGCGACCTGGGCCCAGCTGGTCACGGGCACGTCGGCACCCAGGTACACCACTTCCACACCGGCCCGGCGCAGGCAGACCGCGAAGGCGAGGACGGGCAGCTCGTGGCGTGCCTTGGGCGGTAGCCCGACCAGGACGCGCGGCCCGGATGAACCGCTGGCCTCGAACAGGGCCGCGAGCCGGCGCATCACCGCGGCGGTCACGAAGTGCTCAGCTGCCACGTCGACCCGCTGCGCCTCCCACGCCCGCCCGAGCACGGTCATCGACGGCATGAGCCAGTCGTCGATGACCCGCTCGACCGACGCGTGGGCGAACGCCTCATCCAGGGTCCGCCGCAGGGCGACGGGGTCGAACCGGGCAGCGATGGCGGTCAGGGCGTCGTGGTCGGCAAGCGGTGAACCGCCTGGGACGGTGGGCGTCGCCTGAACGGCTGCGGCAGTCTCGGGAAGAGGGTCACGCGCCAGCACCGCGGCCCGCCGGGCCGGCACCCCGGACTCCACCAGCACTCGCATGCGGCGTACCGTCTCGACATCGGCGGGACTGTACGACCGGTACGCGGAAGGCGTGCGGGACGGTGCGACGACCCCGTACCGGTTCTCCCACGCCCTCAACGTGCCGGCACTCACACCGGTCAGCGCGGCCACATCCCCGATCGAGTGCCGGCCGACGTCCACGCCAACCCCCTTCATTTTACGAAACGTTGCGCACTCCAAAGTCCTGTGCAACCTTCATGGTACTGGTCCACCCACGCCCACGGAGAAGGAACACACCATGAAGCACCCCCGCACCTGGGCCGCCGTCGCAGCGGCCGGCGCCCTCGCCCTCACCACCCTGGCCGCGTCCCCAGCCTCAGCCTCCGACGACACCGACCAGGACTCGGGCGGTCTGACCACCGTCGTGCTCAACCCCGAGCTCGTCCCGACCCTGGTCAACACGCTCAAGGTCATGCCCATCGCACCAGGCCAGCTCACCGCCCCCGGCGGCGCCGCCCAGGTCTCCTTCCCCATCACCCGCGTCAAGGACGGCGTCATCTCCCACGCAGGCGGGCTGCGGTTCACCCCCGTCGGCGGCGGCACCCTGGCCATCACCCGGTTCGACGTCAACCTCAACACCGGGTACCTCACCGCCAACACCCGCCTGAACCGGACCAAGGTCGGCCGGGTCAACATCTTCGCTCTGGGCCCGGTCCAGCCCATCAACGGCTCCGCCCCCGCCTGCGCGGGCGTGCCGGCCGGGCTCACCCTCACCAAGGACGCCGCCAACGCCCTCGGCGCCCCCTCGTTCGCCGGCGCGTTCGCCGGCGACGCCTGTGTCGTCCCTGCCACCCAAACCGAAGACGACGACTGACCCACCCGCAATCACAAGCCGCGCCCCCACCGCTGACCGCCGCAGTGGTGGGGGCGCATCCGTCATGGACAGCCGCCGGCTCCCGGATGTCGGGGCCTCCACGACAGCGATCCTTGCGACCGACTCCCGCGTCAGCCGCGCGATCCGCGACGGTATGCCGGTGACGGCGCGAGATCATCAAGGCTGCTGCTCAGTCCTGTTGTCGAAAACAGCGTGGACCCTGAGGACAGACAGTCTGTCCGGCCGGTGGCGTCCCGTCGGCGATGGATCCGGCATATTCAGGGCCGCGGTAAGACGTTGAGCCGCTGATCCATCTTGCGGTGGCCCCCGAGACCTCGGAAACCTCGACCGCTCTACGAGCGGGGCCGTGCCGAACAGTGATGACGACCATACGAACGCGGCCGGAGCGCGAGCCCCGATTGAGCATTCCTGAATTGCTTGCCGGCCCCACCCGCGTGACCTGGCCGGCCGGTCATGACCACCAGCATCCTGCGCCAAGGCTGTAACCGCGTTTCGCGCGGCACCCTCTTTCCACCCCTGGCGACCGTGCCGCTAGCAGTGAATGCTGCTGAGCAGCACAGTTGGATGCATGAACCATCTGACAGTCCAATGCCCGCGGTGCAAGCAACCCTTCACGGGCGGCAACACCGACCAACTCGCGGACGTGCTGATCGCTCACGTGCGCCAAGACCACGGTCATGCCCCGCCACGGGAACATGTTCTGGCGCGCATTGAGCGACACCAGGGCTCCATCTGACCTGCCCATCTGGGCGCATCGGTGGCCAATAGCACTGCACCACACACGTGGTCGCCGGCAGCGGCCAGCACGCGGCAGCGTCGAGGCTCGCGATCGTCTCGCTCCGCAGGGACCTTGGTCCCTTCCAAAGGACCTGGATCCCCGGCAACGTGACCTTCGGCGCTCGGTCAGGGGGCAGACGACGCTGTTGTGCCGAGCTGGGGGTTGATTGGCAATGGGCGCTGAGAACCTTGGCGAGACCCGGTTCGCCGAGGTGCGGCGACTGGAGCCGCGGCGACTGGTGCCCATACCGGAGGGCGAAGCGCTTGCCTTGTTGGCTAGCGTCGAGTTCGGCCGGCTGGTGTTTACCGAGCACGCACTGCCTGCCGTGCGGCCGCTGAACCACATCCTTGAGGGCGGCGACATCATCATCCGCACGAGACTGGGTTCAGCAGCCGCCAGCACGGCGATCCCTCCGGTCCTGGACGTAGTCACCTACCAGGCCGACCGCATCGATCCCAGCGACCGCACCGGGTGGAGCGTGGTGGTCACGGGTCGTGTTTCCAGGGTGACCAATCCTGATCGGCTGCGCAGGTGCGACGAGCTGCTGCACCCGTGGGTGGAGCTGCCGATGGACCTGACCCTGGCCATCGCTGCGGAGATCGTCCGCGGCTTTCGCCTCGTCCCGGCACCGACGCACCCTCGGCGAAGCGACTGACCTCGTGCGAACCCTGTCCCGGGCCGTGCATCCGCTGGGGAGGAGCTGCGGTCTGACACGTCACTGCTTCCAGGCAGGGACGGCGCGACGCCGTACGAACGGCGTCGCATCAGCGGCAAGAGTGTTGACCGGCCCGCGAGCGCCCCACCCCAATGGGGCCGGCAACGGCTGACCGTCGGGGATAGGGCGGCGGACGCAGCCAACGCCTTGGGAACGAGCTACTGGTCGAGGTACTCGTCCATGGCGTCGTGCCATTGCTGGTGCAGCCGTGCCTTGAGCTCGTAGTTCGGTACCAGCGCGCCGCATTGAGGGCAGGACAGACCGGACTCCCAGGGACCGTCGAAGTCATCCGCCCACCGGGGCCCGCGCTGCCTCCCCTCGACTTCTTCGCCCATACGTCCATGTTTGCCCCGTCCTTACGACTCGTCCACCACGCGCGGACCGGCGGCCATCCGACGGCAAAGCCTGGTCCCTGACGCGAGCTTGCACCACGGCGTTACCGGAGGGCGGCAGCGCGAAGGCCCACCCCCGCCTGCCGCCTGGCTCTCGCCGGCCGAACCCCGCTGGCGAGGGAACCCCCCAAGCCGGCCCGCAGAGGCGTTGCATCCTGCCACGCGAGTGGGGGCAGGCGAAGCGCGGCGACCGCGTTTGTAGGGTCGCCTCCGTGAAGGCGCAGCCGCAGGTCCAGTTCGAGCGTCTTAGCTCCAAGCCGCCGGCGTGGCCGGCGATGAGCGCATGGACAAGGGCCGGCACAGTCGTCGTGTGGCTGGTCTTCGCTGTCTACCTGGCCTTCCTGGTCAAGCTTCTGCTGCTGTCGCGCGAGCCGGGGTCGATCCGTTCGCTGAACCTGGTCCCGTTCGCGACTATCTCGATCTATCTGTCCACCGCCTCTGCGGCGGCGGGCCGGTTCGCGCTTGGCAACGTGCTGGGCAACGTGGCGGCATTCGTCCCTTTCGGGTCCTGCCTGCCCCTGGTGCAAGGCAGGACCCGGGTGTGGCCGAACCTGCGCGTCGTCGTCGCCTCCAGCGTCGCGGTCGAGATCGCCCAAGGCCTCTTCGGCGTGGGGGCCTGCGATATTGACGATGTCATCCTGAACACGCTCGGCGGCCTCCTTGGGACCCTGTTCTTCACCGGGCTCCGGGTGATGCTGCGCTCGTGGGCTCGGGTGGTCACGGTCCTGGCGGCCCTGTCCGTCGTAGGCTTGCCAGTCTTGTCTTTCCTGCTGTTCGTCGTGCGGCTGCGCATGTAACCCACCGGGGCCACCCCGGATCGGGACCGGTCCAGGGTCGGGCCTGTACCGCAGGCTTTCCCGCGGAGCGCGCGACCGCAGGCATCGCTCGGTCCATAGCGTGTCTGGATGGCCGGGCGCGTGCGGGCCGTGGTCGTCTCAGGCAACGCTCAGGCGGGGGTGAGCATCATTGGCTCGCGCTCCCGGGCTGGTGACCCGCTCGTCCGGTGGGCGTGCTGGCCGGGCACCTGCTCGGACACCGCATGACGTTGGTCGGCCGTGCCAGCCCGCAACTTGCCCGAGCAGCCACGACGAAAAGAGACGCCCATGATCGAGGCCACGGGCCTGACCAAGGTGTACGGCCACAAGAGAGCGGTCGACGACCTGACCTTCACGGTGCAACCCGGTGTCGTCACGGGCTTCCTCGGACCGAACGGCGCCGGGAAGTCGACGACGATGCGCATGATCCTTGGCCTGGACGCCCCGACGTCCGGCACCGTCCTGGTCAACGGCAAGCGCTACGGGCAGCATCGGGCGCCACTGCACGAGGTGGGGGCCCTGCTGGAGGCGCGCTCGGTGCACACCGGTCGCAGCGCCTACAACCACCTGCTCGCCCTCGCCCAGACCGCCGGCATCCCCCGTCGCCGGGTGCAGGAGGTCATCGATGTCGTAGGGCTGCAGGAGGTCGCTCGCAAGCGGGCGGGCAGCTTCTCCCTCGGAATGGGTCAGCGCCTTGGCATCGCCTCCGCCCTGCTCGGCGACCCGCACACCCTGATCCTCGACGAGCCCGTCAACGGCCTGGATCCTGACGGGATCCGGTGGATCCGCAACCTGCTCAAGTCCTTGGCCGCGGAGGGCCGCACGGTCTTCGTCTCATCCCACCTGATGAGCGAGATGGCTCAGACTGCCGAGCACCTCGTCGTCGTCGGCCGCGGCCGACTCATCGCCGACACCAGCGTGGCCGACTTCATCGCCCGCTCCTCGGGCAACCGGGTCCGAGTGCGCACCACCGACCCCGGCGCCCTGGTCGCCACCCTTGCGCAACAGCAAGTCACGGTGGTCGAGGCCGATGGGGCGCTGGAAGTGACGGGGATGTCGACCGACGACGTCGGTCGAGCGGCCGGCGCCGCCGGCATCACCCTGCTCGAGCTCAGCGCCCGGCAGACATCCCTCGAAGAGGCCTTCATGGACCTGACCGGTGGCTCCGTCGAGTTCCAGGGAGCGACCATCGCCGGCGCGCCCCGCCCCCTCCAGGAAGCAGGAACCCAGCGATGATGAACGCGCCCCTCGACACCGCTCACCGCACGGACCGGGCTGCCGCCAGTGGCCGCCACTCGGCCTCGCGCGCCGGCGACACCGGTGGCGTCACCTTCGCTGGCGTTGTCCTGTCCGAGTGGACCAAGCTGAGGTCCCTGCGCTCGACGGTGTTCTCCCTGCTGGCCGCGGTGGCGTTCGTGGTCGGCCTGTCCTTCCTCGTGCCGCTGGTGACCGTCAACCACTGGCCACCGCGCGACCCCGGGGAACTGCTCACCTTCGACCCGACCGCGCGCAGCCTCGCCGGCGTGTTCCTCGCCCAGCTCGCCGTCGGAGTGCTGGGGGTCCTGTTGATCACCGGGGAGTACGCCACCGGCATGATCCGGGCCACCCTGGCCGCGGTGCCCACCCGCTTGCCCGTCCTGTGGGCGAAGGCACTCGTCTTCGCCGTCGTGACGTTCATCCTCATGGCACCGGCCAGCGTCGGCGCCTTCCTCATCGGCCAGTCGATCCTGTCCTCCAAGCACCTGCAGACCACGCTCGGCTCACCCGGGGTGCTGCGCGCCGTCCTGGGAGCCGCCCTCTACCTCACCGTCATCGGGCTGCTCGGCCTGGCCCTGGGTGCCCTGCTGCGCAACACCGCCGGCGCCATCTCCACCCTGTTCGGAATCCTGTTCGTCCTGCCGATCATCGTGCGTTTCCTGCCCTCCTCCTGGGCAGACCCGATCGGCAAGTACCTGCCCAGCACCCTCGGCGAGGGAATCACCCGGGTCCACCCCGACCCGACCGCGCTGGCCCCGTGGACGGCCTTCGCCCTCTTCTGCGGCTACGCGGCCGTCGTCCTGGCCGGCGCCGCCGCAGCCCTCAAGCGGCGCGACGCCTGACCCACCCACTGCCCGTCGAGAGCGGCACCTGTCCTCGCTCCGGTTTCAACCAGCCTCCGCGGCGCTCTTGCGGGGATCCAGCGTTGTTGTCATCCCGCGCCGCAGCTCGGCGTCGCGATCCTCACTCCCGGTCCCCTGTTCGGTGACCCACGACATCACGGGTCCACAGATCCCGCGCCAGATGGGGCATTGCCGCCAGATCGTCCCGCCGTCCTGGCGCGGCAGCAAAAACCGTGTGAGGAATGTTCGCCGGTCCTGGCTCCCCTCTGTGTCAAGACGCGACGGGCAGGGCGGCCCTAGGCTGGCTGGTGGCGGGTCCGGGAAGAGGCTTGTCCGAAGTGCCGGTGTGGGGTTGTGAGCCGGTCGCGCTGGAGTCAGAGTCGTTGCCCCGTTGCCCTCCCGGGCTCGTCGCCATGGCGTGGGCGGCGTCGTTGAGCATGGTTCGGAAGACGATGTCGGACAGGCGTCGTTTGAGGCAGCGCATGGCTTCGTTGGAGGTCTTGCCGCGGGCTTTGGTGCGGTCGAAGTAGGCGCGGCCTTCGGTGGGATTGCGCAGCTGGACGGTGGCCATGATGTGCAGGACCCGGTTGATCTGGCGGTTGCCGCCGCGGGACAGGCGGTGCCGCACGTGGTCGCCGGAGGAGGCGTCGATGGGTGCGGTGCCGGTCCAGGAGGCGAAGTGGTTGTTGTCGGGGAAGCGGGTGATGTCACCGACCTCGACGAGCAGCCGGGCGGCGCCGGAGGGGCCGATGCCGTGCAGGCGGGTCAGGGTGGTGCCGGTCGTGGTGAGCAGTTCGGCGAGTTCCTTGTTCGCGGCCTTCTTGCGGGCGTAGATCCGTTCCAGGTCGCTGATGAGCTCGGCGGCCACACGCCTGCGGGCCTTGCCGGCGACGTCGCGGGGCCGGACGGTCGCGAGCAGTCTCTTCGCCTGGGCGGCGGACAGGTCCCTTTTGGCCCCGCCGGGAATCAGTTCGAGCAGCAACTGGTGCAGCTGGGAGATCATCCGGGTGTGGTCCTCGCCCAACGCGCGGCGCCGGTCGACCAACACCCGCAACACGGCCAGCTGCTCATCGTTGACCACCGGGCGCAGGCCACTCATCCGGGTGCCGACCAAGGCGATGGAGTGGGCGTCGGTGGCGTCGGTCTTACGGCCCTGCCCGGTGGCGAAGGCGCGCACCCGCGCGGACAGCTTCGGTGGCACGTCGATGACCTGTTCACCATCGGCCAGCAGGCGAAGCGCGATGTGCCGCCCGATGCCGTTGCATCCCTCGATCGCCCACACCCGCAAGGGCCACTGCCGGGCCATGGTGACCATGTCCCGGTAGCCGGCGAGGTCGGTGCCGAACCGACCTGACCCGACGATGGCCTCGTCGGCCTGCATCACCTCGCTCGTGACCGACCGCTTGTGTGGGTCCATCCCGATGACCACCCGCGCTGGTTCCTGATCCACCACGTTCTCCTCCGCTCGTACCTGTGGTTGTCGAGCTGGGAGGGCAACGCTGCTTTGAGCCGGGCACACCCCTCTTGAGCCTCTCCCTGCCCTGGGATCGACGTCCGGGACTGCGCAGGCCAAATGAGAGCCACACCAAGGTGAGCAGCCGATGTGAGAGCGACAGCCCGAACGCCTCGACCGAGCCTCGCCAGGCACCGGCCGTGCGTCAATGAAACAAGCAGCCGATGAGCGGGGCGCTTGACTTGCGCGCCATGATGCTGGTGTGGAGGTCGAACTTCTGGTGATCCCGGGCTGCCCCGGCGCTGACGAGGCGGCGACGGTGCTCCGGACGGCACTCGATGACATCGGCTTGGCTGCTCTCGCGTTCAGTGTGGGGGTTATCGAGACCGACGTTGAGGCGCGTGCTCGCGGTTTCGCTGCCTCGCCGGCGTTCGTGGTCGACGGGACAGATCTGTTCATGGGTGGGCAGACGACCGGGACGCTGGCATGTCGGGTCTACCCGACGCCTGACGGTCCAAGAAACGTCCCGGCGCTGCACGATCTTCGCCGAGTACTGAAGGCACGTGCGGCCGAAGCGACCAAAGGGTGACCATGGGAACTCCCACAATCACCGCCCAGGGGCACCCTGACCCGCCTCAACCGGGGCAGTGCTGGTGTTGCGGATCGGTCGATGATCCCCGCCGCATGGTGCATCTGGGAAACAATCCAGAGGTAGCGCTGTGCCGCCCCTGCGCCCGCTGGGCCGCCATGAGGGCGTGGGAGCTTGAGGACCGCGACAAGACCGGAGTTCTCGCGGACATCCGCGAGCGGTTTCGGCACTTCCGGCGTGGCGTGATTGACCACAACTGGCACCGACACCCGGTTGTCGGGCGACCATTGCGATGGCTGGGCAAGCAC
Organism: Pedococcus sp. NPDC057267; assembly: GCF_042668795.1. NCBI lineage: Bacteria > Bacillati > Actinomycetota > Actinomycetes > Micrococcales > Intrasporangiaceae > Pedococcus > Pedococcus sp. NPDC057267. The sequence continues at coordinate 13,118 of NZ_JBHUYG010000007.1, forward strand.
CTGCCGTAGCCAAGCCTGAACAGAACGCACTCCCATGCCGCGAAGCGTGCGACCTTGGCTGCCGTGGGTGGCGCCGCAAATCGCGGGTCACGATCCGGCCCAGGCGCTGCATCGGCACGAGCCGGTGCTCCACTCCGTTGATCCGGCTCACCGAGCCGCGCCCTGTGTCCCGCCGCCACCCCTGCGTCGCATAGGCCGCGATGGCCGGCTCGGCGTCCGGGGTGCAGCAGGAACGTGTGGTGTGCGGGCTCGGTGCTGCGCATACGGCCACGCTAGGACCGTCTGCTGACATGGGCGCCCCCACCGGCGGGATGGACCGGCGGGGGCCCGGCAGCAGGCAGGGGGTTGGGCCTATGACGCTGCCGACTTACGAAATATGCCGCTGCTGACACGTCGCGTCAGGGACCAACGTCCCGGGGCGCGCGACAAGAAGGCACCCCATCGCTCAGGGGTTGCGGTGGAGGTGCGGCTGCGGCCGGGGGTAGGGGGTCTCCTCGACTGGCCGTCGTTCCCCCGGGGGCTCCGGTTGCGCCCAAGTGGTCGTGGGGTGAGCTCACTTCACCCGTTCGGGGGAAGTGGTGGCTCATACATCGGGGGATGCTCTGGATGTGAGCCCAGAGGCTGGAGCGCGTCGTCCTGGGCTTGCAGGGGACGCCGCCGCGCCGGGTCTCTGAGGGATGAGCCGGTGCGGCGGCTCCCAACCATGGGCGCCCCCACCGAGGGGCACTCGGTGGGGGCGCGGCGCGAGCTTGCTCTGACTAGGAGGAAGAACCCGCATCCCCATCGTACGGTCGGTGTTCTTCATTAGCTGAGCTTTCGCCGACGTCCGTTCCAGGCCTCCCCGTGGTCATCGAGGTCGTCTACCCAGTGGGGTCACTAGACGATGCCGGCGGGCATGACGTCGTGGGGTAGGCGGTTCCCTCGGTAGCCCATCGATCCAGCGACTCCCTCCCAGGCGTAGAGCGCACTCTGCCTCCAGTGCGCCACCACCCCCGCGCCGGTAGCCCTTAGGACGGCAGGAACTTCGACGCACGACGGGCGTGCCCGGGCTCTTCCGGATAGCGTCCCCCTCGTGCCCACCGACACCACGCTCGATCACCTCGCCGACGAGAAGTTCGTCTCGCTCACGACCTTTCGCAAGAACGGCGTCGGCGTCCCGACTCCTGTCTGGATCGGGCGTGACGGCGATGCCCTCGTCGTAACCACACCGGTCGGCAGTGGCAAGGTCAAGAGGCTCCGTAGGAACCGCACGGTCGAGCTGCGGCCGTGCAATCGTCGCGGCATCGTCGAGGACGACGCCCCCACGGTCAGGGCCGTGGCCCAGATCGTCGAGGGCGACGCTGCCATGCGCCGGCTCGACGAGGTGCTGAAGCCGAAGTACTCCTTCGAATACCGCGCCGTCATGACCATCGAGCGGCTGCTGCGACGAGAGAGCCCTCAGCGGGTCATGCTGCGCATCAGCCCGGTCGACTGACCAGCTCCGACGCGCAGAACTTGCCGATGCCTCTCCCCCGCGACGACACGTCCGAGTGCGGCGGCGGCATTCTGCAGGAGTGGGGACGTCGGTCACTTCCGGCGACCTGCCTGGACTACTCGCCGCTGGCTTCGTCCGCTCATGCCTGCGATCCGGGCGATGCCTCTGTCCGGCAGCTGCGACACCACCTGGGGCCGCAGATCCATCAGCGCGCTCAGTCCACTGATTGTCACCGAGCACGACCAGATTTGACCCGGCCTTACTTGCATGCCTTTCTCGCCGGACTGAGCGCGCAGTGGGGATCCCAGGCCTGGTGTCAGTGTTGCCGGGAGAGGTGCTGCGAGGCATGAAGGGCTCAGCCTTGGAGCACGTCGGCGAGGACCTCCGGCTCGCGGTGGTAGACCTCGAGGTGGCCTGCGGCCTCCCAGACGCGCAGCTCGCAGCTGCGCAGCCGGCGTGCCAGGCGTTGGGCTGCCGCCAGTGGCGCGTTCGCGTCGTGCCGCCCGTGCCACCAGGTCACGTCAACCTGGATGTCTTCAGGGGTGAGGTCCCAGGCGCCGAAGAGCAGCTGGGACTCGTCTGTCCAGCCTTCGGCCCCGGGCCGCAACGCCTCCCGGAAGCCCTCGCTCATGACTGCCTGCCACTCGGGATCGGCCATGACCGCGTGGTCGGCGGCCGGCGCGTCCTGCATCACGGCCCGGAAGGCGGCCAGTGGGTCCTTGAGCACCTCCGATCGCATCCCTTGCAGGAACTCGAACACATCCGGCCAGCCACCGCGACGGACCCGGCGGCGCACCTCGGCGTTCGCCCCGATGAGGAGGTCGACCTCCGCCTCCTCCAGCGGTGCTGCGCCGACGACCACCGCCACCCGCCGTACCCGCTCGGGGTGCCGTTCAGCCAGTGCCAGGGCGTACGGCCCCCCACCGCTGATGCCGATCACTGGCACCTGCTCGAGCCCCAGGTGGTCCAGGAGTTGTGCGAGGTCATCCGCCACGCTGGCAAGTCCGTGCCCCGGGTGCCGCGTCGACCTGCCGTAGCCGGGTCGGTCCGCCATCACCATCCGCACGCCCCGCTCCCGCCAGAGCCCTGTTCGCGGGTACCGGGAAAGCCGCGAACCGGGCGCGCCCTGCAACCGCAGCACCGGGATGCCGTCCGGGTCCTCCCCAGCTCCGCCACGCCAGTGCCCGTCCGTCGTCGAGGGTCAGGTCGCCGTCGACGAACCCGTCCGAACCCACCGCTTCCTCCCTCCGCCCGTGACCACCGTCCGTTCGTTCCTTCTGTCCCGCGTCACGGCGGCTGTCGTCGGCTTCAGAACCCCGGGAACAACTGCCAGAGGTCTGCGAACGTCAGGTCGCCGGTCAGCCGGGCGCGCTCGTCGTCGACCCGCGGCCGCCACCGCCCACTGACCAAGCGCATCCACGCGGCGGCATCCGGCAGGGTGAGCAGCGCGTCCGGCTCCTCCTCGGCGGGCGGGGTCTGTCGAGACAGCCGCGCACCAGACGTCAGCAGGTCCAGGTGCAACAGGTCCGTGGGGTCACGCACCTCGACCTCGGCGGTGAGCGGCGCCAACCCCTGAACCACCGATGCGGCAGCGCCCTGCGCCGCCACTTGGAGCGGGAAGGCCTGGAGTACGAACGCCGCGGCCGCCGGATCCACCTCGGCGGTGGAGTCGCCGGCGACGGCGATGTCCCACTCGTGCAGGGCCATCTCGACCAGGCGCGCGGTCAGGGCGAGTGCCAGCGGCCACGGCCGGCCGTCGATCGGGATGAGCAGCTGATGGCCGCCCTCGACCTCCGGGACGACCTCGTCCAAGGCGTCCAGGTAAGCGCGGTCCGAGGGCGCGAAGTCGGCCACCATGGTCAGGGGCGGTTTGGCGTCCCACACGTTCCACACCGGCCACGGGTCTGGAGGCGGTGCCCCGGTGCGCGCGGCTTCGAGCGCCAGCGCACCTATCTGCGCGCCGCTACCCAGGTGCGAAAAGACCTGGGCAACGGACCAGTCGGTGCAGAACGACCCCCGCGTGGCGCCGCTCGGTGAGAGCTCTGCGGCACGGGCCGCCAGGCGGTCGTGCGCTTCCCCGAGGAGCTGCAGAGCTTTCCGCTCCCGGGAGCCGGTGCCCGGTCCGGCCCGACCGGTGGTGTTGAGCGCCGAGTCGTCGCTCGCAGAGCCATCACGTGAGGCTTGTCCGTCTGGCATTCCGCCACACCTCCGTCTCCGGTTGCGCGTTCTGGTCGCCGTCGATCGACAGGTCGTGCTACGCAGAATTCAAGGACAACATTTCGGGCACGGGCTTGCCCCGGACCCACACCGCAGCGGGCTGTCCCAGCACCTGCAGGTCACGCGCAAGGTCACCGTCGACGACCAGGAGGTCGGCTGCCAGGCCCGGCGCCAGGCGACCTGTCGTGCCGCCCAGTCCGCAGTCGTCGGCGGCGACCGAGGTGGCCGTGGTCAGGGCCTCGGCGTGCGTGTACTCGGCGTCCGCGAGCTCGGCCACCGCTCGCCACACGTTCCCGTGCGCCTTCGATGGCGACACGCCGGCATCCAGACCGCTGACGACCCGTACCCCTGCTTCCCGGAACCGGCTCATCTGCCCGGCGCGTCGCCGGCGCAGCTCGTCCGGCGCCAGGCCGAACCGCTCCACCAGCTCCCGGATGTGCGCCGGCGCCTGCTCGATCGGGGCGATCTTGGCCGGGTCCCACCCCAGAGTCGGGTCCACAGTCAGGCCGGCACGAGCGATGTCCGCAATGAGGTCCGCCGGGCACCCGACCCCGTCCGCGCCCAAGAGGGTCGCGTGCTCGAGCCCGTCCACCCCGGCTGCGAGGGCGTGACGTGCGGCGGCCTCCGAGTGGCAGTGCGCGACCACCCGTACCCCCGCGGCGTGGGCCTCCTCGACTGCGGCGCGCAGCTCCTCGGGGGTGAACTGGACGCCGAGGACGTCCGTGCCGGGCGTCATCATGCCGCCGCTGGCCATCACCTTGACCAGGTCCACCCCACGCTCGACGTGCTCGCGCACCGACGCCCGCACACCCTCGACGCCCTGCACCGCGCCTCCGAGGAAGTGGCAGTGCCCAGCAGGGACGGTCAGGGGCGGTCCGGCTGCGACCACCCGCGGCTCGAGCGCACTCCGCCGGTCCCGCGCCACCAGGGCTCGGTAGCGCACATCGCCCAGGTCACGCACCGTGGTGACCCCGCTACGGGCCTGCTCGGCCAAGCTGCGGCGCACAGCCTCGTCAAGTTCCTCGTCGGCAAGAGCCCCGGTCAGCTCCAGGCTGCCGGGCGTTCCCGGCCGGGTTCCTTCGGCGACAAGGTGGACGTGCCCGTCGATGAGGCCTGGGAGGAGCGTCCCGGGATACGTGGTGACCGGGCACCCTTGGGGAACGTCATACCCCAGCGGCTCGACGCCGCTGATCCGGTCACCCTCGACGAGCACGGTCAGCCCGTCGGGGATGAAGCGTTCACCGTCGAAACAGGACTCTGCCTTGATGGCCCACATCGCGAATGCCCCTTCCGCCGGATGGGTCCGATTCTGATCGAGGTCGACCCTGTCTGACGAGGAGTTGGGCAGCGCCCGGTGAACACGTTTCGCGATCACCAGACGAACCCTGTCCCTCCCCGACCCAGAGTGGTTGACCGGCGCGATGACTGAGCCGCACGTGCCACCTGTCGCGGTGAGAATGGCGGTTGCCAGTTCGTCGGGGTGGGCGAGCGCCACCAAGTGCCCGCCGGGAACCACGATGGGTTCGACGCCGAGGCGCTGCCGGGCCAGCCGCTGCTGGAACTCCAGCGGGAAGAACCGGTCGTCCCTGCTCGAGACCACCGTTGTCGCCGGGGGCCACGTGGTGAAGTCGCACGGGTCGCGGAAGGGTCGTTGCGACTGCTCCCCCTTGGGGGTGACCGTGGCCAGAACCTCTCGGGCCACGTCGTGGAACATGTAAGCGCCCGGGTCGAACTCGACCGGGTAGCCCAGGCGCACCGCTCGCGCCGCGCGTGCTTCGACAGCGCCGGTGTTGCCCCACCAGGCCCCCGGCGACTCGCCGGGGACCGGGATCATGGGGTTGACCAGGACCACCGCGGCCGCGGCCAGAGGACCAGCAACCACGGGTGCGGTGAACGCCCCATGGGACGCTGCAACGATGACGATCCGGTCTGCGGCGCCTGTCGCCGAGTACCGACTGCGCGTAGTCGGACAGTCCCTTGGTGTCGTCATCGGCTGGCAGCTCCACGGCAACGGCACGGTGGCCGCGCTCGACCAGACGAGGGACCACGAGGTGCCAGTACCAAGCGCGTCCGCCGGCACCTGGGATAAGGATGTAGTCCATGCTGACCCCCCGGGGTAGTCCTTCGTACGTTCCCACCCACCTTCGCCACGGTCCAGCGATTTCCGACACCCGGCGATGCCGGTACCAGGTTTCGCAGGCAGCGTGGACACTATCAGCGAGGTCCTTGATGCAGGCCCCGCGGACCCCGGCCTCAGGCCTGAACAGCGGGGTCGCCCTCAGTGGTGACTTGATCCACCAGGACGAGCCCCCTGCGGACTGTCGCCGCCCGCGCCGGAGGGCGTCACCCTGAGCCAGTTGCCGGGGCACTGAGGTGAAGGCTTGAGGGGTGCGCCAGCCTTGTCGCCGGGCGCCCGGACTTACCGGTGCCGGACTTACCGGTGCCGCCGTCAACATTGCCCCGTCCCGGGAAGCACCGCCTGCAACCGGGGCCGGATGCGGGCGCCCCCACCGCGTACAGGGGATGCGGTGAGGGCGCAGCGGAGAACCGACATCGTTGGTGGGGGACCAACGCCAGTCCGCCGCGCCACCAGCCTATGCACACCAGATGGTCCGCCCACGCGCCTTGAGGAAACCTTGACGCGGCCCCCGGTAGCCGGAGCGGGTTCCGCGGACGTACCGGAGCCTGGACCTCGACGTCAACAATCCGCCAGGGCGGGGTGCGACCCGCGGCGTGGCAGGTGAGCTACGAGAGCACGGTGTAGCGGGTCAGCATTCCCGCCTTGATGTGGTCGTTGACGTGGCAGTGGAACAGCCAGGTGCCGGGGTTGTCGGGGACCATGTCGGCGACGACCATGCTGGCGGGGAGCAGGTTCACGACATCCATGCGCATGCCGCTGACGACGACGTCGTTGCCGTGCCAGTGCGGGGTGTGCAGGTCGGTTTCGGTGCCCATGCCCATGACGTACCAGCGGACGTGCTGGCCCTTGTGGAGCGTAATCGTGGGCATGTTGCCGTACAGGTATCCGTTGATGGAGTGCTTGAGGTTGCTCTCCACGAAGTCGTCATCCAGGTCAGCGCCGGGGCTGGGCATCGGCGGCGTGCCGTATCGCCGCTCGTTGCGGGCCAGCAGCGGTGACTGGGTCTCGTTGTCGATGAAGAACTCGGTGAAGATCTCGCGGTCGACGTCCTTGGGGGTGCCGTCCGGGCGCGCCCACCCTGCCCGGGTGACCACCATGGGTCCCATGAGGCCGGCGTAGGTGTCGGCGATCTCGTCGGTGTGGGAGTGGTACATCCACATCACCGAGCTTCCGTCATGGGGGCCGGGGCCGGCCCGCTCGGGCACCTGCCAGGTGTAGGTGTGCGTGCCGCCGGTGGGCACCTCGTCGTCGGCCTTGTCCCCGCTCGTGGTGCCGTCGTTGTAGGGGGCACCTTCGCTGTCCTTGGCGTAGAACACTCCATGGGGGTGCACGGCGGCCGGGAAGGGGCAGGTGTTGCGGAACACCACCTTGATGGTGTCGCCGACCACCGCGTGGATGACCGGTCCAAGCATGCCCAGGTACTGCTGGTCAGCAGCCCGCGGTTGGGGATGGGTGAAGCTGGCGGCGTCGTACCCGCGGTACAGGCACTTGTCGTACGTCGACCCGATCCGGCCGGGGCCTGCGGCGACGTAGGTGTCCGCGACCGAGTCGAATGGCTTGCCCGTGATCTCGTTGCGGCCGGCCGGGGCGTAGTTCCACGGCACCACGTCGGCGGAAATGTAGTACGTGCGCGTGACCCCGTTGCTTCGGAACGGGGCGCCGCCGACCTGACGGTCCCAGTAGCCACTGCCCGCCGACGTCGTCGCGTGTCCGTGTGGCGCGGTCGTCTCGGCAGCATTCGCGGCGAACGTCGCCCCCACCCCGGTACCCAGCAGAATTACACCTATAGCGGCGCCGACGCGGCGAGCGACCATCATCCCGAGACGACCAGAGGCTGCCGCGATTCCGCCGACACACAGCACCAGCTCCGCAGTCACCGCCACGACTCCAAGCGGCTCGGCCCAGTCGCCGACGTCGTCGCCGATCTGCGGCAGGCCGACCCAGCGACTGGCCACGTACGCCCCCACCGCCAAGGCTCCGACGACGCAGGCTGCGAGGTACACCCGTTGGCTCTCACGACGCCACATCAGGACAGCCAGAACCACCGCGACCAGCTCGAGCACCACGAACCCGACCCCCACGTGCGGCGCCTCGTGGAAGTGGTCCTCCGTGATCGGAATGTGAGCCGCGGCAGCAACAAGCGCGGCCGGGATCAAGACCACCCGCCACGCGCTGACACGAGCTTCGGATATCGACATGAGCCCAACCTAACTTAGGTTTACCTAACTTCTGCTCGCGGGGCAGCAAGTCCACCATCAGTTCGCCACCTGTTCTTCCGGGCGGTAACGCCTGCCGACCATGCCCGTCGGGCGCGATTCGCTCCGGTCCGCCGCCCTCCGTCCCGCCGCGGAGACGAAGCGGGCCGAACTCTTCAACTCGGCCGGGCCCCTCGCCCGGGGTCCCAGGTCGGCAGCGTGGGGAGTCGAGCTGTGACGCGCACAAACGGATGGCCCTGGGCGCCGGAAGGGTGGCCGGCGTCCAGGGCCTGCACACTACGGAAGCGTGCCCGGGATGCTTGCCGTCAGATTGTTCGTGGTGTCCGTGAGCGTGATGTCAGTGAATGCCACCGTCATCGGCGGTACGCAGTCCGGTTGGAACGTTGCGGTGACCTGAAGCGTGAAGTCCGCCTTGCCGTTCTGCACCGGGAAGTCACCAGCCGCAGACACGGACTCCTTGTTCACCGCCTTCGGGTGGTTCTCACCCCCGTTGACGCACAGTGCAGTCGCGGTGAGAACCACGTGGATCTGGTCCTCGTCGCCTAGACCGGCTTCCTTGCCCGCGACGGTCAGGGTGTTCCCGGACGCCGACGCGGACAACGCCGATTGGATGAAGTGAGGGCTGCCCGCCCAAGCGGTCGACGCCGTGGCGCCGAGGGCGAGGATCGAGCACGCCAGTGCAACCAAGATCCGTCGCATGATGCCTCCTCCGACCGGTCCCCAAACCGTCCCGGCAAGGTGCGGAGGCCGGCACCGGACGGTGCTGCGACCGACCATCCACCGTTATCCCGCCAATGAGGGCGAAAGACCTCCGCCAAAAGGGCGAAATCCCCTGTTCACCTGCGGCGCGCCTCGGCTTCGCGTCCTCCTACACCGCGGGAGGCAGCAGCGGATCTGCCCTACCCAAGCGTCTGACTTCGGCTGTTGCCGCGGTCGTTCGACGGGCACCCACCCCAGTGCGCCAGGGTGGGCCGCGTCTGAACCCGCGGCGTCGTCGAGGCACACGGGTTCGGCCGGGCGCGAGCGATGTCACGACACCGGCCCGACGCGCTGCACGAGCTCGGCCGGAGACAGGAATCGTCCGGTCCGCTCGACCTCGTGGACGAGCTCCGTGAAGACCGCGCTGACCGGGGCGCTACGACCCACGGCCGCGGCGCGAGAGGCAACGGCTCCGGTGAGGTGGTCGATCTCGGTGCTACGGCCCCACCGGATGCTCTGCAAGGTCGAGCCTGTCACCGGGGTGGAGCCCAAGCGGCGCCGCGAAGCCAGGAGCAGCAACTGTCCCACGGGCAGCGGCCCCGCAAGAAGACGCACCGCGCCGTGATCGAGCCCAGGTACCGAGCCGAACCGAACGCCCAGCGCACGCCCCGTGCGCATCACCTCCCGCATGCTGGCGGCGATGATGCGCCGCAGCTGCCGATCAGAGAGAACCTCCTGAGCGCTCAGCCCAGTGATGGCAGGAACCGCGTTCACCTGGTTGACGACCAACTTCGTCCATTGCACACCAGTGAAGTTGCTCACCGCCTCACACGGCATCACCTGTGCCATCACCGTCGCCACCTGCACGGCGGCCTGCGACGGCTCGCCCCCTCCTTCCCCGACAAGGAGCGGACCCGGCGTCGCCACAGTCACACGACCACGAGACCAGCGGTCCGCAGCGAAGACCGCAACGGCGCCTACGCACCGGGACTCGGGAAGCAGCCGCCGAGCCCTCTCGACCCCGTCCAGACCGTTCTGGACGACCACGACCACGCTCCCCGCGAGACGCGCCGCGTTCGACTCGATCGCGGCAGCCGCGTCCTGGGCTTTCACACACACGAACGCGATGTCCGGGGTCGAGTCCAGGACCTCCGACGCAACGACGTGCGCCACGTACTCACCCCAGGCCCCAGACAGCTCGATGCCGGCCCTGCGAATGACCTCGAGGCTCTCACCCTGCGCGGTCACCACCACGTCGTGCCCCCCGCGGTCCAACAAGGCCGCAAGCGTTCCACCCACCGCCCCCGCGCCCACCACCGCCAGCCGCACGGACAAAGCCTATGACCACCAGCAAGAGACCGACCACCGCGAACGGCCACCGATCCACCCGAGCCTCGAGGCCAAGCCGGGTGAAGAACGGCGGCTCCGCCGCCGTCACGGCCAGGGCCCCGCGATGGGGCACCCGCGCTGCCAGCGCCCAGCCGCCCACGACACCGCATCCTGGCGCAAACAGCCCGTCACCACTGAACGATCGGCCGAACCAGCCCGCCCCGGGGCCATGCCTCAGGGTTGCTGCGCGTCACTGCATGATGGCCTACGACCACCCTTGACCCACACCGGTACGACCCAACGCAGCCTCTGTCCGGGGACGGGCGCGGCGTGAGAAGGCGAAGACATGGGCGTCAAGCCCAGCCCACTCTGCACCATCGCACCTCCCCTGGAATGCGACCCCTACGGCCGCGTTGAGGTCATGCAACTCAAGCTGCAGGACTCATTTGTGCCGTCAGAAACTCGTGCAGGGTGGCTCGATCGGGGCCTTCCAGCGGTCCCTGGACTGCGAGCAGTTCGTTCAGACCGTCCAGCGACACGACTCGAACTCCCGAGGCCTCATCGTCCTGCCGGAGGCTGTCTAGCCTGCGCGTCGAGCCGGTGCACACCAGACCCTCGACCTGTACATCGGCGAGTTCGATGGCCGAAAGCGCTGAGCGAAGCGCAGCCACTTGCGATCGAACCCTCGTGATGGCCTCCCCTACCCGAAGATCCGCCGGGTAGGGGAGGTCTGTCGGGTCGCCAACCTCCTGTGACGCCGCACAGCGCGACTGAAGATGCCGAGCATCGATGACGAAGATGCCAGACGCTGTGATCGCGAGGTGGGCTACCGCCGCACGACGGCCAGGAAGCCGTTGGTGGTGGAGTGCCAGAACACCGTCGCTGGTTGCGGCGTCGAGGAGGGTCGTCACCGCCGCGTCGTGCTCACGCATCCCGCGTACGGTCTCCCGATCCATCCGGAACGCGCGCATGGTCAGCACTCGCGCGAGGAAGCCGTGGCGGCGACGGCGTGCGCCTGCCGTGGTTGGACTAGATGTGGACACGGCCGCGGGAAATCCGGTTGTAGAGCTTAGTCGGAGGTCAGGCGTTCGAGGGGACGCGTCAACGTCCGCGGCGTGGACCGGCGCGTCCGGGGCGGGCGCCGCATCACTCCACGCCCGAAGCGCCTGGAGCGTGGCTTCGACGACTCCTTCCTCGGCGGTCCAACGCACCCCCGTGTGGCCCCCGGGCGCCGCGCCGGCCAAGGCATGGTCGACTACCGACGTCACCTCAGCTGAGCATGTGGGGCATGTGACTCGTACACTTCGCACGGCGACAGGGCCTCGTGGATCGCCGTCGGCCAGCCCACGCTGGCGGGTTGGCAGGGTCGGGCCTTGCTTGAGTTCTGACGTCATCGCGCCCACTCCTTGCTTTGCGTTCCGCAAATGCTCGCATCGCCGGACCGCGTTCGACACTCCGCGCTTAAGGTTCGGGTCGTTACGAGTATGGAGTAGCCATACGTTTGGAGGGATTAGGTAAAGTCCCTCAGATTGCGATTGCGCCATGTGGCAACGTAGTTGAATAATGCACCGCCACACTCCGACGACACCGCCAGTTGAACCCTCAGCCTGCGCGCAGCCCACTGTGTTTCGCGTCTCAACTGGCACCCAACATGGCCGATTGGTAGTCGGTAACCGGCCCCCCCCGGCCGCAAAGAGGAGCACGATCACCGATCCGCCAAGGATCAGACCGTCGGCCCCTGTGAGGAGCGGCGTCACCGCGGTGGCGTGGCCATCGGGTGTGGGCTGGTCTGGCTCAGAACCGGCGGCAGCATGATTCCGCCGCGAACTCGCAGGCATACGCCGCTGACGCTCAGAACGGTTCGGCCTATGCAGACGGTGCTCGAGCAGGCCCGCGAGGTACCGGAGCGTAAGTTCGTCCCGCCCCGCGGACCCTTGTGCAGTGGTGTCGGCCGTGTTCCTTTTGCCTCCACGGTTGACTTCGCTCAGGTCGCATCCTGACGGGACACCTCCGCGAAAGCCTGCACCCCGGTCCCTCCCTCACGCACAGGGCCGGCGCCCCACATCCTTCCCGATGAGCTAGCTGCCACCGCCGCCCGCGACGCAGGCGGCCAACGCGAACAAGGCATCGGCACAGACCACGATGATGAGCACGCTGACGATCGCAGACGCGCGTGCCAGCACACGCTCGAGAGCGTCCGCCACTGGCCAGGTGCGCAACGTTCGAAGTGACCTGAGGAGCTCCCAGACGGCGAAAGCGGGAGATGCGGGACCAAGGACGACGAAGTACCCCGCGGACGACCCGGCATCTATGGGGAGCCAGCCTTGCGCACTCGACCACGGAGCCAGAGGCGACAGCGACGCGGACACGGCGAGCACCAGTGTCCGTGACTGCTCCGGCCTGGCACCGTCATTGGGCCAACCAAGTCCTGAGCCGGAGCCGTGCCCCCATCGGATATCCACCATCACCCCACCTCAGGCCTTCGCCATCGCATTCAAGGGCGCTGGCGAGCCGGCAAACCTCGCGATGACGCCGTCCGGCCTGGTGGTCATGGGCCGGGTACCCGCTGCGGCGTTCTCCGGGCTGATCGCCGCGCCAGGATGATGGGCCCGGCGCGGCGACCGTCCCGCGCCGACCCTGTGCAGCTCCGGAACGCCCTGCTCAACCGTGAATACAGGGTCACGCAGCGTCAGGTGCCTGGCCTCCCGCAAAGGGACGAGATTTGCCGCAGAACGACACCTCACCAAGACATCCGATGGCCGTTGGCCCCCGGCGACCGCTCGGAACTCAACATGCCAAGAGGGGGCGCAACGCAGTCACGCTGGCTCTGGCACCCGCGCCGATCAAACACGGGCTCGCGACGCTCCATGACGTGTGCCGGTGACGGGTTGCATCGCAGGAACTGGGGTCGACCAGCGGCCGTCATGGGACGCCCATGGCGGACCTGCGCTCAATCCCCATCCATTCGGGTCAAGCACCACGGATCGACGGACACCGTCGTCACGCTTCCATTGGGCAAAGGCTTCCAGTCAACGTTCCGGTGGTCTCGCCCCGCGAGCCACGCGGTGGCGACGCGGATCGTGTCCCCGTGGCTCACCGCCACGAGATGACGAGCGCCGCACTCAGACGCGGAGGCAAGTTCCCGGCGCAGGAACCGGCCCACCCGGCGGTAGACATCGGCGACGCTCTCGCCCCCACCCCAGCGGACGTCGGCGACATGCCGCCCCGATGGCGTCGGCTGCGGACGCAAGTGGCGTGCAAGCCTGCCCTCCATCGTGCCGAGATGCTGCTCGCGCAGTGATTCCTCGTGGTGCACGGGTAGTCGGAGGTGCCTGCCGATCACCGACGCAGTCCGCGCGGCACGGAGGAGGTCACTGCTCCACAGCATCGCAGGGGCGTCCAACAAGTCCGCCACGGTGGTCGCCGCCGCCGAAGCCTGCTGGAGGCCGCGTGCCGTGAGCGGGGGGTGGATGGTCTGGCCCTGCAGACGGCCCTCCCGGTTCCACGTCGACTCCCCGTGGCGGACGAGGTGGACCTGCACGACGGGCACTGCAACAGGTTAGGCGCAACCCACGACCGCACCCCGGTAGGGTCTGGGCGTGGCAGGCCTCTTGGTGACCGGGACGACGTCGGACGCAGGGAAGTCGCTCGTCGTCACCGGCCTTTGCCGGGCCTGGGCCCGTGCAGGCATTCGCGTGGCACCATTCAAGAGCCAGAACATGTCAAACAACTCGATGGTGTGCGAGGACGGCTCGGAGATCGGGCGGGCGCAGTACCTGCAAGCCCAGGCCGCCGGTGTGGTGGCCTCCTTGCTCCACAACCCTGTTCTCCTGAAGCCAGGTTCCGACCGACGAGCCTTCGTCGTGCTGCGCGGTCGACCTGCCGGCGAACTCGGCGCCGGCGAGTACGCGACCGGGCGCGCCCACCTGGCCGAGGCGGCCTTCGCGGCATACGAGGAGCTCGCCGACTCGGTCGACCTGGTCGTGTGCGAGGGGGCAGGGTCCCCTGCAGAGGTCAACCTGCGCGCAGGCGACTACGTCAACATGGGTCTCGCGCGGCGGTTCGAGCTGCCGACGCTCCTGGTCGCCGACATCGACAGGGGAGGCGCGTTGGCGGCAGTGGTCGGGACGAGCACCCTGCTGTCTCCTGCAGACCGCGGGATGTTGCGGGGGTTCGTCATGAACAAGTTCCGCGGCGACCACGACGTGCTCGCGCCCGGGCTGTCGGTCGTCTCCGACCGGACCGGCCTGCCGTGGCTAGGCACCCTGCCCTGGCTCGAGGACGTCTGGCTCGACTCCGAGGACGCACTGTCAGTGGGCCGCTGGCACCCGACCAGCCCCAGCACTCCTTCGCCAGAGCCCTTGCGCGTGGCCGTGGTGCGCTTCCCTCGGGTCTCGAACGCCACGGACGTCGACGCCTTGGCCGCCGAACCGGGAGTCGAGGTGCGCGTGACGACAGACCCCTCCGTCTGCCGAGAGGCCGACCTCCTCGTCCTGCCGGGTTCCCGGGCCACGGTGGACGACCTCGCGTGGCTCCGAGGACGTGGCCTCGACGAGGTGGTGGCAGCCCGCGTGGCCGCCGCTCGTCCGGTCCTCGGGGTGTGCGGTGGCTACGAGATGCTCGGGTCGATGATCGAGGACACCGTCGAGTCCACGGTGGAGCGGGTCCACGGGCTCGGTCACCTCGAGGCCACCACGCAGTTCCGGCACGAGAAGGTCCTCGGCAGGCCTCACGGCTCTTGGAGGGGACACCCCGTGTCCGGTTACGAGATCCACCACGGGATCGTCTCCGCCGAGGCGTCCTTTCCGGGAGGTACCTGCTCGGGAACGGTCTGGGGGACGATCTGGCACGGAACGCTGGAGTGCGACGACTTCCGGCGGGCGTGGCTCACCGAGGTCGCGGAGGCGGCAGGCTCGCCGTGGCGTCCGCAGGCGGGCGCACCGTCGTTCGCGTCCCGTCGCGAGACCATGATCGACCGGCTGGCTGACGCGGTCACCGAACACCTGGACCTCGACCAGCTCCTCGCCTGGGCCATGGAGAAGGCAGCATGAGCGGTGCGGGCAGACGGACCGTCTGGGTCATCGGCATCGGGGCGGGTTCCCCGGACCACGTGACCCAGCAGGCGATCGCGGCCATGAACGAGGTCGACGTCTTCCTCGTCGCCGACAAGGGCGATGCCACCGACGAGCTGGTCGCCCTGCGTCATGCGATCTGCCACCGGTTCATCGACGCCGGACGGAGCTACCAGCTCGTGACAGTGCCTGACCCCGAGCGCCAGCCTCAGGACGGGAGTGGCGCAACGGCATACGAGAGGTCCGTCGCGGACTGGCACGCGGCACGCGTCCACGCCTATGCACAGATCCTCGACGGCCTGCCGGAGGACGCGGTCATCGGCTTCCTGGTGTGGGGCGATCCAGCCTTCTACGACAGCACCATCCGGATCGTGGACGCGCTGCCCGCCCGGTCCAGCCTCGACGTCCGCGTCGTGCCCGGGATCTCCGCCTTCCAGGCCCTCGCCGCCGCCCACGGGGTGGTTCTCCACGCAGTTGGCCGACCGGTCCACGTGACCACCGGACGACGCCTGGTGGCCGAGTGGCGCCCGGACCTCGGCACGGTCGTGGTCATGTTGGACGGCGCCCTGGCCTGCCGCGCTCTTGTGGACGTCGCCCCGGATCTGGTCATTCGGTGGGGCGCCTACGTCGGGATGCCGCAGCAGGAGCTGCGCAGCGGGCGGCTGGCGGACGTGGTGGACGACCTGGTCGCCCTGCGGGCGTCACTCCGGGAACGGCACGGATGGATCATGGACGTCTACACGCTGTCCGCCGGCTGACCCCCTGCGGGCGACCGGGGGCCGGGCTCGGGAGCGGTTCGGGCGACCAACCGGCGCATGCGCAGCCCCTGCACCACCATCGAGGCCGCGAGGCAGCCCCCGACTCCCTCACCGGCGCGCAGCCTGAGGGACAGCAACGGCTCGAGCCCCAGTTCCCGCAGGACCGTCGGGTGGGCACGCTCCCGCGATGCCTGCCCCGCCACGAGGTGGGCCTGCGCGGCCGGCTCCAGGCGTGCGGCGAGCAGACCGGACACGGACGCGCACAGCCCGTCGAGGACGACCACCCCGCGGGCCTCGACCGCCCCGAGGACGACTCCCACGAGGACAGCCACCTCAGGGCCCCCCAGGGTCTGCAGGCAGAGCCGAGCGTGCTCCGCGGGCGAGGTCGCCGCGTCCCTGTTGGCCTGGGTGCGCGCCAGTGCGGCCGTGACCACCTCCCGCTTTCGCTCCAGGATGGCGCTGTCGGCGCCGGCGCCCAGCCCCACGGCGTCACGCGGCTCGAGAGCCGTGAGGGCGCACGACAGGGCGGCCGCGACGGTCGTGTTGCCGACGCCCACCTCGCCGAGCACGACGAGGCCTGATTGCGCGGCGCGGAGGCCGATCTCACGGCCACCGGCGAGCAGACGGTCCACGTCCGCGGCGGTGAGCGCGTCGGACGTGGCCAGGTCCCCGCGAGGGCGGAGAGGGCGCAGCGAGGTCGCGCCTGCGACCGCGCCGCCGTCGACGCCCGCATCGACCACGACGAGGCCGAAGCCGGCGGCGGCAGCGGCGGCCGCCCCCATCGACGAACCGACAACGGCAGCACCGACCACGTCCCGGGTGACGTGCGTCGGGTAGGCGCTGACGCCCAGAGCGGCCACCGGGTGGTCCGAGGCGGCCAGGACGAGGGTCCCTCCCTCGACGGGACCTGCCGACAGCGCCTCGACCCGGTTCAGGGCCCGGTCGAGGACGCCGAGCGCATCCGCCGGCGCCAGGAACTCGTCGGAGGCGTCCGTAGCCGCGACCAGCCGGTCCTGCACCGGCCCACGCAGGTGCGACTCAGGAGGAAGGGGACCCTCGCCGGAGGACGGCCATCGGTCGTGCAGGACGACCTCGGACAGCGGCATCCGGCTCGACCACGCAGCTCGCTCCAGACCCGGAGCCGGCGGTCGTTCGTCGGGCCACCCCAGACACAGCCAGCCCAGCGTCACCACCCCCTCCGGCAGCCCGAGCAGCCCTGCGAGGTCGGCCGGGTCGAAGAGGGTGACCCACCCCATCCCCAGTCCGTGGGCGCGGGCGGTGAGCCACATGTTCTCGATCGCACACGCGCACGACCACAGGTCGGCGTCGGGGAAGGTCGCCCGTCCCAGCACCCCGAGCGGGGGGGTGCGCCGGTCGCAGGCGACCACGACCCCTACCGGCGCCTCGCGCAGGCCCTCGAGCTTCAGGTCGAGCATCCGGGCGGCACGGTCGTCCGAAAGGTGCTCGGCCTGGGCGAGGCGCGCGCGGTCGGCAAGGTGGGCCGCGCGGTCCCGCACCGAGCCGTCGCGGACGACGATGAACCGCCACGGTTGAGAGTGGCCCACACTCGGTCCACGGTGGCCCGCGGAGAGCACCTCGGTGAGCAGGTCGTCCGGCACGGGGTCAGGGCGAAAGCGCCGGATGTCGCGACGGGCGGACACGACCGACCCGAGGGCGGCGGTGACGTCGGGCCCCATGGCCCACCCCCGGGGGTCCTCGCTGCGTTGACGTGCGCTGGTGGGGTCTCCGACGAGCGGCACGGGCCGGGGCCAGGTCTCCCTCATCCCTCGAGCTCCCCCTCGACGTCGAGGTAGACCCGCTGCATCGCCTCGACCAGCTCGGGGTCTGGCTGCGCCCACAGCCCCCGGTCGGCCGCCTCGCCGAGCTTCTCCACGATGCCGCGCAGCGCCCAGGGGTTCGCGTGTCGCAGGAACGCCTGGTTGGTCTCGTCGAGCACGTACTCCCGGACGATCGACTCGTACATCCAGTCCTGCACCACGCCGGCCGTCGCGTCGAAGCCGAACAGGTAGTCCACGGTGGCGGCGAGCTCGAAGGCCCCCTTGTAGCCGTGCCGTTGCATGGCGCTGATCCAGCGGGGGTTGACGACTCGGGCCCGGAAGACCCGGTGGGTCTCCTCCTGCAGGGTTCGGGTGCGCACCGCGTCCGGCGAGGTCGAGTCACCCACGTAGGCCTTCGGTTCGACGCCCGTGAGTGCCCGGACGGTCGCGACCATGCCGCCGTGGTACTGGAAGTAGTCGTCGGAGTCCAAGATGTCCGACTCGCGGTTGTCGACGTTCTTGGCAGCCACCTGGATCCGCCCGTAGTTGCGCTCCATGTCCTCGCGCGCCGGGACGCCGTCCATCCCACGCCCGTAGGCGTAACCGCCCCAGGCGGTGTAGACCTCCGCGAGGTCGGTGTCATCCCGCCAGGTGCCCGACTCCACGACCTGCAGGACGCCTGCCCCGTAGGACCCCGGCTTCGAACCGAAGATGCGCGTGCGCGAGCGCCGCTCGTCGCCATGGCCTTCGACGTCCGCGAGGGCGTGCTTGCGGACGAAGTTGTGCTCGACCGGTTCGTCAAGGGACGCAACGAGGGTCACGGCGTCGTCCAGGAGGGCGATGACATGGGGGAACGCGTCCCGGAAGAATCCCGAGATCCGGACCGTGACGTCGACCCGTGGGCGTCCCAGCTCCTCGAGCGACATCGGTTCCAGCCCGACGACACGGCGCGACTGCGCGTCCCAGACGGGCACGACCCCGAGCAGGGCGAGCACCTCGCCGATGTCGTCGCCGGAGGTACGCATCGCCGAGGTGCCCCACATCGACAGTCCGACGGACTCCGGCAGCCGGCCCTCGTCCTCGACGAACCGGTCGAGCAACGACTGGGCCATCGCCGAGCCGGTCTGGTACGCGAGCCGGGAGGGGATGGCCTTGGGGTCCACCGAGTAGAAGTTGCGTCCGGTGGGCAGCACGTTCACCAGACCCCGCAGCGGCGACCCGGAGGGACCGGCCGGGACGTACCCCCCGTCCAGGGCGTGAAGGACCATGGGCAGCTCGCGGGTCGTCTCCGCCAGCCGGGGCACGACCTCCTCGCAGGCGAACCGGAGCGCTGCCTCGGCACCGGGGTTCGGCTGTCCACACAGTTCCTCGACGACGCCGGCAACGGCGTCGACGTCCCACGACGAGTCGGCCACCCGAACCACGAGGTCGCGGGCGAGCTGCTCGACCCGGTCGGTCTCCACCGTGGGGGCTCCCTCCGCCAGTCCGAGGGCTGCACGCAGGCCTGGCACCCCGGAATCACGGCCGCCGAAGACCTGCCCGGCGCGCAGCACCGCGAGGACGAGGTTGACGAGCCCCTCCCCCGTCGGGGCCTCGCCGAGCACGTGGAGGCCGTCGCGGATCTGGACGTCCTTGATCTCGCAGAGCCACCCGTCGACGTGCATGACGAAGTCGTCGAACTCCTCGTCCCCCGGGCGACCCGACAGCCCGAGGTCCTGGTCCATCTTGGCAGCCGTGATCAGGGTCCAGATCTCGCCGCGCAGGGCCGGCGCCTTCGCCGGGTCCATGGCCGTGACGTTGCCGTACTCGTCGAGGAGCTGCTCCAGCCGCGCGATGTCGCCGTAGCTCTCGGCCCTGGCCATCGGGGGGACCAGGTGGTCGACGATCGTCGCGTGGGCGCGACGCTTGGCCTGGGTGCCCTCCCCCGGGTCGTTGACGAGGAAGGGATACACCAGCGGCAGGGAGCCCAGGGAGGCGTCCGTCCCGCAGGACGCCGACATGCCCAGGTTCTTGCCCGACAGCCATTCCAGGTTGCCGTGCTTGCCGACGTGCACGACCGCGTGGGCACCGAACTCCTCCTCCAGCCAGCGGTAGGTGGCCAGGTAGTGGTGCGTCGGCGGGAGGTCGGGGTCGTGGTAGATCGCTATCGGGTTCTCGCCGAAGCCACGAGGTGGCTGGACGAGGATGGCGATGTTGCCGGAAGTCATTGCGGCACAGACGATGTCGCCCTGCGGGTTGCGTGTCGTGTCGACGTACAGGGCACCGGGCGCCGGCCCCCAGTGCTCGGTCATGGCGTCCTGGAGGTCCTCTGGGAGGCGGTCGAACCACGCGGCGTAGGTTGCTGCCGGTATGCGCACCTGCGCGTCGCTGACCTGCTCCTGGGTGAGCCACTCCGGGTCCTGGCCGCCGGCGGCGATGAGGGCATGGACCAGCGCGTTGCCCGCTGTGGTGTCCGGCGCCTCGCCCTCGACGGGCGGCACGTCGTCGAGCCCTGGGATGCCGCCGCGGGGGCCGAGGTCGTACCCCGCCTCCCGCAGGGCCCGGAGCAACCGGACCGTGGAGACCGGCGTGTCGAGGCCGACGGCGTTCCCGATGCGGGAGTGCTTGGTCGGGTAGGCGGACAGCACGATGGCGATCCGGCGCTGTTCGACGGGCGTGTGGCGCAGGCGTGCGTGCTTGACCGCGATCGTGGCCACGCGGGCGCACCGCTCGGGGTCGGGAACGTAGTGGGGCAGGCCGTCGGCGTCGGTCTCCTTGAACGAGAAGGGCACCGTGATGATGCGGCCGTCGAACTCCGGGACCGCGACCTGCGTCGCGACGTCGAGCGGCGACATGCCCTCGCTGGAGCCGGCCCACTCGGCCCTGCTCCAGGTGAGGCACAGGCCTTGGAGGATCGGGATGTCGAGGGCTGCCAGCGCCTGGACGTCCCACGCCTCGTCCTCGCCTCCCGCCTGGGCGGTCGCCGGCTTGGTGCCCCCCGCCGCCAGGACCGTGGTCACGAGCGCGTCCAGACCGCCCAGGTGCTCCAGCAGGTCGGTGGGAGCATCACGAAGGGACGCGGCGTAGATCGGCTCACCGACACCACCCGCGGCGTCGATGGCGTCGCAGAGCGCGTGCACGTATGCCGTGTTGGCTGCAGCCTCCTGGGCCCGGTAGAACAACACGCCGACCCGGGGCCGGACGCGATCCGCACCCCCTGGCACGAGGGGCCTGCCGGGCCGCTCCAGGAGGCCCCAGGTGGGCAGCTCGCGGGGCGCGTCGAAGCCCTCCCCGGTCAGCAGGACGGTGTCGGAGAGGAAGGCGTGCAGGTTGCGCAGGTTGTCCGGTCCGCCGTGCGCGAGGTACCGGTGCGCCTCGTGCACAACGCCGGCAGGAACGGCCCGGGACAGCTCCATCAGCCCTGCGTTCGGGGTCTGCTCACCACCTAGGACGATGAGCGGGACACCGGATGCGGCGATCTCCCGGAACCCGGAGCACACGTCCTGGGGACCGCCCAGGATGCGCGCCACGACCACCTCGGCCGACCTGAGGACCTCGCCGAGGTCGGCGTGTCCGGGTCGTGCGGGGTTGGCCCACACGTAGTCGGCTGCGCTGGCTCGAGCGCTCAGCAGGTCGGTGTCCGAGGTCGATACGAGGGCGATGCGAGGCATCCGATGCTCCTTCGCCGGACGTCCGCGCTCCGGCTGCTGAGGGGCCGCGCCCTGGTCCGGGGGCGGCGGCGCCGACGGCGTTCCTGGCTTCCCACACGGACAGGCCGAGGGGTCACAGTGGCGGGACCGTCCCGGACTCGCACCGGGTTCCGCCGTGCGGCACCGCGCCCACCCTATCCGGACCGCTGGCACCGGCCCGGCACCAGCGATCTATGCTCGCCAGCGTGGAGACGAGCGGGCGCGCAGGTGTGGGGGCGATCGCCCGGGGCGCTCGCGCCGACCGGTGCCCGGGCTTGGCACGCCCGTTCACGGCGCAGGACGGTGCCTTGGTCCGCGTGCGCGTCCCCGGCGGCAGACTGGCCGTCGCCGCCATCACCGACCTGCTGGCGATCGCGGCCGACCACGGGGCCCCGGTGCTCCAGCTGACGACCCGCGGCAGCCTGCAGCTGCGGGCACTGCCGGACCCGCTCCCCGCCGACCTGGTCACCCGGCTCGAGGCCACGGGACTGTTTCCCTCGCCCTCACACGAGCTGGCCCGCAACATCATCGCCTCACCCCGCCGCGACGACCTCGCATCCCTCGTGGCCGAGCTCGACACATCCCTGGTCGCCGATGCCGAGCTCGCCGCCCTACCGGGACGCTTCCTCTTCGCCGTCGGCGGGGTCGGCGACGGCGTCCTCGGCGAACCGTGGGACATCGCCTACGAGGCCATCGACGACCACGGGGGGAGGGTGCTCGCCGGCTCCTTTGCCGTGGAGGTCAGTCGGCGCGACGCCGCCGCGGAGCTGCTGTCGCGCGCGAGGCTGTTCCTGCGGCACCGCGGTGACGACCGCATCTGGAACGTCCGTGAACTGCCCGCCAGAGGCCCCGTCTTCGCAGGCATGACCCCTTACGCTGCGTCGGCCGCGTCCCCCGACCTGCCTGGCGCGGTCGGGGACGACCTCGTCGCAGGGGTTCCCCTGGGTCTGCTCCGAGCGCCGCACGTGGCGGCCCTGTCCAAGGTGAGCGAGTACGTCACCCTCACCCCCTGGCGGTCGCTGGTGGTGGCCGGGGGTGCCGTCCACGCTGCCGGGCTGGCGTCGGCGGGGCTCGTGACGACTCCACGGTCCCCTTGGGCGCGGCTGTCCGCGTGCGTGGGCGCGCCCTCGTGCGGCGCCACGACCTCGCGCACCCTGGACCTGACCGCGGCCGCCGCCGCCGTGCTGCCTGCCACCGGCCCCAGGCTGCACGTCGTGGGCTGCGAACGCAGGTGCGGCCGGCCCTCCGGCGAGCACGTGGCAGTGGTGGCACCCCGCAGCGTGAGGGACATCGTCGTCGACGCAGGAGCAGACTCGTGACCCGACCGCCCAGGACCCCGGTTGGCCCAGGACCGCGAACGCCCGCACCTGTCGAGGCGCCGCCGACACGGCGGTACGACTACCTGACCGACGGCGATGAGATCTACCGCCGGTCCTTCGGGATGATCCGCGACCGAGCGGACCTGTCCGCGCTGCCCGCAGACCTTGCGACCGTGGCCACCCGGGTCATCCACGCCTGTGGCGACGTCGGGGTCGTCACCGACCTCGCCGCCTCGCGCGACGTCGTCCACGCGGCGCGGACCGCCCTGGAGGCTGGCGCTCCGGTGCTCACCGACTCGCTGATGCTGGCACACGGCGTCACCCGACGGCGGCTGCCCGCCGACAACGAGGTGGTGTGCACCCTGCGCGAGCCCGAGGTGCCCGAACTGGCCCGTGCCTGGTCGACGACCCGGGCGGCGGCTGCGGTCTCGCTGTGGGGCGACCGCCTCGACGGTGCCGTGGTTGCGATCGGCAACGCCCCGACCGCCCTGTTCCACCTGCTCGAGCTGGTCCTCGACGGAGCGCCCCGTCCGGCCGCTGTGGTCGGGATGCCGGTGGGGTTCGTCGGCTCCGCCGAGTCCAAGGTGGCACTCGCCGAGCACGTCCTGCCCGATGGCACGCAGCTTCCGTGGATCGTCGTGCACGGCCACCGCGGCGGCTCGGCGATGGCTGCTGCGACGGTGAACGCCTTGGCGACCCGGTCCGAGCTCGCTCGGTGAAGGCGATGGATCGAGTTCCGCCCGGCCGTCTCTACGGGGTCGGTGTGGGCCCCGGCGACCCCGAGCTCATCACGCGGAAGGCAGCGCGGCTCATCGGGGAAGCCGACGTC
Organism: Pedococcus sp. NPDC057267; assembly: GCF_042668795.1. Classification (NCBI taxonomy): domain Bacteria; kingdom Bacillati; phylum Actinomycetota; class Actinomycetes; order Micrococcales; family Intrasporangiaceae; genus Pedococcus; species Pedococcus sp. NPDC057267. The sequence goes on from NZ_JBHUYG010000007.1 coordinate 36,617, forward strand.
ATCGCCTACCACGCGGGCACACGACGCGCCTCGATCGCCCGCACCATCGCCGACGAGCTGATCACCCCCGGCACCATCGAGGTCGAACTGCGGTACCCGGTCACCACCGGGGACGTGAAGCACCCGGCCGGGTACCACGGGTGGCTCGCGGAGTTCTACGAGGACTGCGCCACCCGTCTGGCGGTGCACCTGACCGCGGGCCGCACCGTCGTCGTCCTCGCCGAGGGCGACCCGATGTTCTACGGCTCCTTCATGTACCTCCACGACCGGCTCTCCGACCGCTTCCGGACCGAGGTCGTGCCGGGGGTCACGGCCCTGTCGGGAGCCACCGCCGTGGCGGCCCAGACGCTGGCGCGGCACGAGGACGTCCTCACGGTGCTGCCAGGGACGCTGCCAGTGCCCGAGCTGGCCCGCCGACTGGCAGACACGGAGGCAGCCGTCGTCATGAAGCTGGGCCGCACCTTCGCCGGGGTGCGCGAGGCGCTCCGCCAGGCAGGGCTGCTCGAGCGAGCCATCTACGTCGAGCGCGCCACCCGTGACGGCCAGCGCATCATGCCCGTCGCCGAGGTGGACGCCGACACAGTCCCCTACATGTCGATCGTCGTGGTGCCCGGGCAGGACCGCCGTGCCGACTCGGCGGGCCGCGCCGGACCGTTGGGCACCTCGGCCACGGCGACGCCCCCGCTTCCGCGGCCGCGCGACCCCTCCAGTGGGGACCCTCGCCCCGGCACGGTCCACGTCGTCGGGCTCGGCCCCGGCCCGGACAGGTGGATGACCCCTGACGCGAGAGCGGTGCTGGAGCACGTCGCCCACGTGGTGGGCTACGGGCCGTATGTCGACCGGGTTCCGCAGCGGGAGGGCCTGCGGCGCCACGCGAGCGGCAACACCGTCGAGGTGGACCGCGCGCGCCTGTCCCTCGAGCTGGCCCGCGCGGGCGAGGACGTGGCCGTCGTGTCCGGCGGTGACGCCGGGATCTTCGGCATGGCCTCGGCCGTGTTCGAGGCGGCGCAGGACGAGCGGTATGCCGCCGTGCCGGTGGAAGTGCACCCGGGCGTCACCGCCGCCACCGCGGCGGCCGCGCTGGCCGGCGCACCACTGGGTGCCGACTGGTCGATGATGTCGTTGTCGGACCGGCTCAAGCCGTGGGAGGTCATCGAGTCCCGGCTGCTGCACATCGCCGAGGCCGACCTTGTCCTCGCCCTCTACAACCCCCGGTCCCGGTCCCGTCCGGACCTGCTGGCTCGAGCCCGAGAGGTCCTCCTGCAGGTCAGGTCCACGGACACGACCGTGGTCGTCGCCCGTGACGTGGGCCGCCCCGGCGAAGCGCTGGAGGTGACCACTCTCGGCGCCCTCGACCCCGAACAGGTGGACATGACCTGCCTGGTCATCGTCGGCGCGTCCGCCACCAGGGTGACGCCGACCGGCCGGGTCTGGACGCCGCGCTTCGTCCCGCACGCGTGATTCGACGCCCAGCCCGTCGGCCTCAGCCCTGCTCCGGCTCGGTGGCCCAGCGCTCCTCCACCCGCGCCAGTCGCCAGTACCCCACGGCGACCGCCCAGACCACCACGAACAGCCCGACGACGACGAAGCCGATGCTGCCGAGATCCACGTCCGCCACCCAGTTCATGGCCCACGAGTCGAGGCCGAACCGCTCGTGGAGGACGGACAGCAGCTCGACCGACCCGATGACGACGGCGACCGCCACGGACAACCCGGTGACCGCCAGGTTGTAGTAGATCTTCCGAACGGGGTGAGCGAAGGCCCAGTCGTAGGCGACGGTCATGAAGACGCCGTCCAGGAAGTCGAGCAACGACATCCCGGCTGCGAACAGCAGCGGCAGGACGAGGACGGCGTACCAGGGTAGTCCTGAGGCGGCCCCCGTCCCCGCCAGCACGAGCAGGGCAACCTCGGAGGCGGTGTCGAAGCCGAGTCCGAACAGCATCCCCAGCGGCAGCATCTGCCACGGATGCCGGATCGCCCTGCCGACCCGGCCCAGCAGCCGGCTGAGGAAGCCGCGGGCGTCGAGGTGCCGCTCAAGCGCCAGCTCGTCGAGGACGCCGTGGCGCATGCCACGGAACAGGCGCCAGATCCCGACCAGGGCGACGAGGTTGAGCAGGCCGATGAGGACGAGGAAACCACCGGACACCAAGGTGCCGATGGTGCTGAGCACGACGTGGACGGTCGAGTCGTCACCGGTCAGGTAGACGGCGGCGCGCGCGCCGAGAGCCATCAGGGCCGTGAGGACGAACACCATGCCCGAGTGGCCCATGGCGAACCAGAACCCGACCGACTTGGGTCGCCCACCCCCAGCCATCAGCTTGCGGGTCGTGTTGTCGATCGCCGCGATGTGGTCCGCGTCGAAGGCGTGCCGCAGGCCGAAGACGTAGGCCGTGATACCCAGGCCCAGTCCGAACACCTGGCTCCCGACGGTGAGGTGCCGCGGGGCGATCAGGAAGACCAGCAGCCCGAAGCCGACGACGTGCATGAGGAGGATGACGGCACCGTATGACGCCACCGGGGCCCAGTCCTCACCACCCCAGCGAGGGCGACACGGGTTCGCCGCCGCGCCTTCGGCGGGGCTCGGCACGGGCTGGCGGGCAGGTGGTGACGGGGGCGTCGAGGCCAAGGCCCATCCTCCTCGGGACGGAAACGGCGGTGTGGGCGAGGCGACCGGACTCGCCCCCTCACGCTCGAGGAGGACCACCGTTGCGGGACAGTGCCGGGATCACACCGGACTTCGCTCGGACCACAGGCCCGACGGCGCCGGGCACTGGCCGGGAGGCTACACCGTCGGGAAGGGCGTCCGTCCGCGGCTGGAGTAGAGGTGCGAGTCGACGAACCCTTCCGCGGCCAGCGCCCAGCCGACGATGATGACGGCCGCCTGGCGCAGCTCGTGCGACTCGACCTGGTCCGCGATGTCGGCGAGCGTCCCGCGCAGGATGAGCTCGGCCGGCTGGCTGACCTGCGACCCCACGACCACGGGGCAGTCGGCGCCGTAGTGCTCGGCGAGCTCGTCAGCCAGCCGGCGGGTGTGCCGCACCGCCAGGTGGAGCACCAGCGTCGCGCTCGTGGCGGCGAACGACCCCAGCGCCTCCCCTGACGGCATCGCGGTGGAGTCGCGCTGGGCGCGGGTGAGGACCACCGACTGGGCCACCTCCGGGACGGTGAGCTCACGCCCCACTGCGGCCGCAGTCGCGGCATACGCACTGACCCCGGGAGTGACGTCCCAGGGCACGCCCGCGCGATCGAGCCGACGCGCCTGCTCGGCCACTGCCGAGTAGACCGACGGGTCACCCGAGCACAGGCGGGCGACGTCCCAGCCCTCGTTCGTGGCTCGGACCAGGTGCTCGGTGATGGCGTCGAGGTCCAGGTGCTGGGTGTCGATGAGCTCCGCGTCGGCGGGACAGTGCGACAGGACCTCCGCGTCGAGGTAGGTCCCGGCGTACAGGCACATCCTGCTGGTGGCGATCAGGCGGACTGCGCGCAGGGTGAGCAGGTCCGCAGCGCCTGGCCCCGCGCCGATGAAGTGGACGGTCATGTCTCCACCGACCGTGCGTCTGGGGAAGGTGCGGTGGGCCCCACGAGCGGCTTGGTAGCGCTCCACTGCACCACGGGCCGGGACGGGGTCCAGGAGAGGTGCGCCCCCAGTGGCTGGGCGTGCTCCACGCTGATCCGGGTCAGCCGGCCGCCGAAGCGCGAGCACGCGGCGACGATCACCGCTTCCGTCCCCAGGGTCACGGCGTGCGCGACCATTCGGCCACCCGGGAGCAGCCTCTCCCACGCGCGCTCGACGACGTCGGCGGTGAGCCCTCCGCCGACGAAGACCGCGTCGGGCGGTTCCAGCGCGGCAATGGCCGCCGCGGCCTCCGCGGTGACGACCTCCACGTCGGTTGCGGCCCCGAGCGCGTCGGCGTTGCCTCGGATGCGCTGGGCGCGGGACGGGTCGCGTTCGACCGCGGTCGCCCTCGCCCTGCGGGCGGCCAGAACCCACTCGATGCCCACGGCGCCCGAGCCGGCACCCAGGTCCCAGAGGTGGGCGCCGGGGGTGGGGCGCAGGCTCGCCAGTGCCGAGGCGCGCAGGTCGCGCTTGGTGATCTGTCCGTCGTTGTCGAAGGCCGACTCAGGACGTCCGGGGACCGGTCCCGCCGGCCGAGCCAGCGCGCCCACGGGGTCGACCTGGACACAGAGGAGGACGAGGTCAGGGGTGGGCGTGGGATCCCAGAGCTCGGCGGTGGCGCTCCGGCCCCCCTCGTCCGGGCCCCCCAGGTGCCACCAGGCGGTCACCGTCGAGGCACCACAGCCGGCCTCGCGCAGGAGCTCGGCCACGGCCGCGGGCGTCGACCCGTCGGAGCACAGGACGACCAGGCGCTCGCCGGGGTCGAGGTGGCGGCGAATCGTCGCGAGCGACCGACCCACGACGGAGACCACCGTGGTGGTCTCCGTCGACCAGCCCATCCGGGCCCGGGCGAGGACGGGCGAGGGCAGCGCCGGGTGGACCCGGACCGCTTCCGCACCCAACAGGTGCACCAAGGTGGTCCCGATGCCGGAGGTGAGCGGGTCGCCGCTGGCGAGGGCGACGACCGCGTCGTCGGCCGGCTCTCCCGCCTCCGCGACCGCCTCGAGCTGCCTGGCGAGGAACTCCGGCAGGGTCGGCACCAGCGGCCGTGGCCACTGCGCCCGGACCTGTCCGTGGACCGCCGGCACCAACGCGAGGTGTCGCGGAGCGCCGAGCAGCACCCGGGCTCTCGCCACGAGGCGTTGCAGGGGCTCCGGCAGCTCGGCGAAGCCGCCGTCGCCCAGGCCCACGACGTTGATCACGCGCAGGATCCTATGTGACATGATGACGCGCGACGCGGGGCGTGGAATTCGGTGTGAGTCCGAAGCGGTCCCGCCACTGTGAGCGACGGGTGAGCCCGTCGTGAGCCAGGACGTCGGCCCGCGTCACGCCCGCCCGGACCCCCGGTCGGGACGTCTTGCGACCGGCGAGCGTGGTCACTCGCCAGGAGGTCACGCGCGTGCCCCACTACCCCTTCTCCGCCATCGTCGGTGCCGATGACATGGCGCTCGCCCTGGTACTCACGACGGTGGCCCCCGACGTCGGGGGGGTACTGGTCCGCGGCGAGAAGGGAACCGCGAAGTCGACCATGGTGCGCGCCCTCGCCGAGGTGCTGCCTGCGCAGAGGGTCGTCACCGGCTGCCGCTTCGGGTGCGACCCACGCCACCCGGACCCCGGCTGCCCTGACGGCCCGCACCCGGGCGACACACCGGCACACGACCGGCCTGCACGGCTCGTCGAACTGCCCGTCGGCGCCACGGAGGACCGGGTCATCGGGTCACTGGACCTGTCCCGCGCCCTGGGAGCCGGTGAGACCGCGTTCGACCCTGGCCTGCTCGCCGCGGCACACCGGGGGATCCTGTACGTCGACGAGGTGAACCTGCTCCACGACCACTTGGTCGACCTCCTGCTCGATGCTGCGGCCATGGGCCGCAACACGGTGGAGCGCGATGGTGTGTCGATGTCGCACGCAGCCCGCATCGTGCTGGTCGGGACGATGAATCCCGAGGAGGGGGAGCTGCGTCCCCAGCTCCTGGACCGTTTCGGCCTGACCGTCGAGGTGGCCGCATCACGCGAACCGTCCGAGCGCGCCGAGGTCGTCCGGCGTCGGCTCGCCTTCGACGCCGACCCCGACACGTTCTCCGGGTCGTATGCCGCCGAGCAGGCGGTCCTGCGCGACCGGATCCGTCGCGCCCAGGAGGCCCTGCCCGCGGTGCGTCTCTCCGAGTGGGCGCTGACCACGATCGCCACCGTCTGCGCCGGCTTCGACGTCGACGGGATGCGCGCCGACCTGGTGACCGCACGTGCCGCCCGGGCCCACGCCGCCTGGGACGGCCGCACGGAGGTGACCCGAGAGGACATCCGTGCCGCCGCTCGCCTCGCGCTGCCACACCGACGACGACGCAACCCCTTCGATGCCCCGGGGCTGGACGAGGACCTGCTCGACGCCCTCCTCGGCGACGAAGCCCCGGACGACGACCCCGAGCCGGACGGCCCACCCCCACGCGACACCGGAGACGGGCCCGACGACTCGCAGACGCAGGACCCCGGCCGGTCGGACCACGCAGGCCCTGACTCCCCCACGGGCGCGACCCCGGGCGCCGACCCGCAGGTCGGCGACCAGTCGGAGCCGGACGCCGGGGCGGAGGAGGTACCCGAACCGGTTCCTGCCCCTTTGCCGTCCGCCACGGCCGTGGCCGAGGCGCACGACCCGTACAGGGCCCGGCGGCTCCAGGTGCGCGGCACCGGGCAGGGCGAACCGGGACGACGCAGCCGCGCCATCACCTCCTGGGGTCGCACGGTCGGCGCCAGTTCGGGCGGCGAGGGCCGGATCCACCTGCCTGCGACGATCGCGGCCGCCGCCCCCCACCAGGGCCGTCGAGGCCGCACCGGCCCACTCCTCCTGCACGCCCAGGACCTAAGACACCGGATCACCCAGGGACGCGAGGCCAACCTGGTCCTGCTCGTGGTGGACGCGTCCGGGTCCATGGGCGCCAGGCAGCGGATGGCCGAGGTCAAGACCGCTGTGCTGAGCCTGCTGCTCGACGCCTACCGGGGCCGCGACCGGGTGGGCGTGGTCACCTTCCGAGGGGACGATGCCAGCCTCGCACTGCCGCCGACCTCCTCCGTGGAGGCCGCCGCCCGGTGCCTCACGGACCTGCCGCACGGCGGACGCACCCCACTCGCCGAGGGCCTGCGCACCGCGGCACGCGTCCTGGAGCTCGAACGGATCCGGGACCCGCGCCGGCGACCATTGCTCGTGCTGGTGACCGACGGTCGCGCCACCAGCGGTGCGGACGCGCTCGCGCGGGTTCGTTGGGTGGCCGACCGGTGGCGCTCGATGGGCGTCGACGCCGTCGTCGTCGACTGCGAGGCGGGCCGGTTCCGGATGGGACTGGCCGCCGATCTCGCCCGGCGCATGGGCGCTGAGCACATTCCGCTGGGCGAGGTCGCAGCCGCGAGCCTCGTCGCCCTCATCACCGAGAGGAACGCCGCCTGATGGTGCAAGGACAGACGCCGGTCGCTGCCGACGACGGCCTCACCACCCGCCAGCGCCGCACGAGCCCGCTGCTCATCGTCCACAGCGGTGCGGGCAAGGGAAAGTCGACAGCGGCTTTCGGCCTCGCCCTGCGGGGGTGGAACCAGGGGTGGTCCATCGGGGTCTTCCAGTTCGTGAAGTCGGCCAAGTGGAGGATCGGCGAGGAAGCCGCCCTGTTGGCGCTGGACGAGGTGCACCACTCGACCGGCCGTGGCGGCCCCGTCGAGTGGCACAAGATGGGCTCCGGGTGGTCGTGGTCGCGCAAGAGCGGCACGGTTGAGGACCACGCTGCCGCCGCCCGCGAGGGTTGGGCAGAGATCAAACGACGACTGGCGACGGAACAGCACACCCTGTACGTCCTGGACGAGTTCACCTACCCCCTCAAGTGGGGCTGGATCGACGTCGACGACGTCGTCTCGACGCTGCAGTCACGCCCGGGCTACCAGCACGTGGTGGTCACCGGCCGCGACCCCGAGCCCCGGCTGCTCGCGGTCGCCGACGTCGCGACGGAGATGACCAAGCTCGCGCACCCGTTCGACCGCGGCCAGAAGGGCCAGAGGGGCATCGAGTGGTGAGGGTCCCCCGACTCGTCGTGGCCGCCCCCGCCTCCGGGCAGGGCAAGACGACCGTGGCCGTCGGCATCATGGCCGCGCTGACCCGTCAGGGGTACGCCGTGGCGCCCGCCAAGGCCGGCCCCGACTACATCGACCCCGGCTACCACGCGTTGGCCACCGGCCGCCCCGGCCGGAACCTCGACCCTTGGCTCACCTCACCCGAGCTCGTGGTGCCGCTGCTGCTGCACGGCTTCCAGAGCCCAGCGCCGGCCGACATCGCCGTCGTCGAGGGCGTGATGGGGCTGTTCGACGGCCAGCTCGGCCGGGCGGGGTTCGCCTCCACGGCCCACGTCGCGACCCTCACCAGCTCGCCGGTCCTGCTCGTCGTCGACATCTCCTCGGCCTCGCGCACGGTGGCCGCGACGGTCCACGGGCTCCGGACCTTCGACCCGGGCGTCGACGTCGTGGGCGTGGTCCTCAACAAGGCCGGAAGTCCCCGGCACGCGGTCGAAGTGCGTCAGGCCGTCGAGGCCACGGGCCTGCCCGTGCTCGGGGTCCTGCCTCGGGACGCGGGGGTCACGGCACCCTCGCGGCACCTGGGCCTGGTCCCCGCTGCGGAGCGGCAGGAGGCCGCGGCCGGGCTCGAGCGGCTCGCCGAGCAGACGGCGGCACGCCTCGACCTCGACGCCATCCTGGAACTGGCCCGGCGGGCTCCGGACCTCCCCGGCGTCGCGTGGTCCCCAGCCGCCGCGCTGCACGGTGCAGGCGAACCGAGCCGGCTGCCGCAGCCATCCCAGGCCGGGCCGCGGCCGGTCGTCGCCGTTGCGGGCGGACGGGCATTCACCTTCCGGTACGCCGAGACCGACGAGCTGTTGCGCGCCGCCGGGTGCGAACCTGTCGTCTTCGACCCCGCAACCGACGCGTCCCTTCCGCCGGGAACGAGCGGTCTCTACCTCGGCGGCGGCTTCCCGGAGGTGCACGCAGCCGCCCTGTGCGCCAACACCCGTCTGCTCGGGGAGGTGCGCGACGCGATCGCCGCCGGCCTGCCGACGGTGGCCGAGTGCGCGGGTCTGCTCTACCTCTCGCAGGCCCTCGACGACCGGCCCATGGTCGGGGCAGTACCAGCCACTGCCGCCATGCATCCCCGTCTGACGCTGCGCTACACCGTTGCCCGGCTACCCGTGGACGGGCTCCTCGGTCCGAGCGGCACCGAGGTGAACGCGCACGAGTTCCACCACACCGCGACCAGTCCCCACGCCGGCCCCGTTGCCGCGTGGACTGTTGACGGCACGGCCCAGGGCTTCGCCCTCGACCCGGCGCGTACCGGCCAGCCGACCCTGCACGCGTCCTACCTCCACGTCCACTGGGCCGGCAACCCCGCACTGGCAGGGTCGTTCGCCGAGGCCGTGCACACGTGCGCTGCCACCCCCTCGGCCGGCACCGCCCCGTCGGCGGCCACAGCCCCCACGGGCGCCGCCGCGGGTGCGACCCCCTCGGCCCACGTCGAGTCGTGCGACGAGGCCCGCGCAGGTGCTGCCCACCCCACGTACGACCTCGACCACCACGGCGACGCGGAGCTGCGGGACGCCCCGGAGCTGGTCGACCTCGCGGTCAACGTTCGGGTCTCCTCCCCACCGACCTGGCTGTCAGACACCATCCGCGGCACGACCAGTCGACTTGCCGCCTACCCTGATGTCGCCGCGGCACGCGCTGCCGTCGCCCGCCGGCACGGCGTCCCCGAGGAGATGGTCCTGCTCACCAACGGCGGGGCAGAGGCCTTCACGCTGCTGGCCCGTGCGGTCGAGGGCCGGCACCCGTTGGTGGTCCACCCGCAGTTCACCGAGCCCGAGGCTGCGCTGCGCCGCGCGGGGCGGGAGCCCGACCGGCTCGTCCTGCGGGCCGAGTCGGGCTTCAGCCTGGACCCGGCCCTCGTGGACCCGCGCGCAGACCTGGTTCTCGTCGGCAACCCCACCAACCCCACCGGTGTCGTGCACCCCCGAGCCACCCTGGAGGCCCTGCGGACCAGCGGCCGGGTGCTCGTCGTCGACGAGGCATTCGCGGACGCCATACCCGGCGAACGGGAGAGCCTCATGGGACCGGATCTCCACGGCGTGCTGCTCCTGCGCTCACTCACGAAGACCTGGGGTGTCGCGGGGCTGCGAGCCGGCTACGTCGTCGGCGACCCGGACCTGGTCGCCTCCATGAGGGACCAGCAACCGGCGTGGCCCGTGTCCACGCCGGCAGCCGCCGTCATGACCGCCACCTCGACGCCCCGGGCGCTGGCCGAGGCGGCACGGGCCGCGGAGGAAGCGGGTCGGCACCGCACCCACCTTGTCCGCGCGCTGGAGGCAGCCGGCCTGCGCCCCGTTCCGGGCGAGGCGCCCTTCGTCCTCCTCCCCGTCGGTCCGGGGGTGCGGGAGGCCCTGCGTGCCAAGGGTTTTGCCGTCCGACGGGGGGACACGTTCCCGGGCCTGGACGCCGGCTGGATCCGCATCGCGGTTCGCGACCCGGCGACCAGTGACGCCTTCGTGGAGGCGCTCACCCACGTCGTGGGCCGGATCGGTCGCGGCACGTCCGCGGCCGTCCGTCTTCCATCACCGCTCCCGTCGGGCGTGGTGTCATCACCCGCTCCCTCGGAGGTGACTGCATGAGGCTGACCGTCCCCTCGGCGGGGGCCAGGGTGCTCGTGCACACCCCCGGCCCCCGGATCGCCGAGACCGTCCACGGACTCCTCGACCAGGGGGCGACCGTTGCTCTCCGGGTGGACTCGTCCTCGGCCGGCGGCGTTGTCGCCGATCTGGCCTCCCGGCGCCTGGTGACGTTCGACCCAGATGCCGACTTCGACGCATACGACCTTGTCCTGCGCGACCCGTGGGGGCAGCCCGGCGCCGCCACCGACGAGCACGATTCCCCCGCCGGCGCACGGGCGACCGCCGGGCGCGTCGTGCTCGTCGGCGGCGGGCCGGGAGACCCGGGGCTGCTCACGCTCGCCGGCATGTCGGCGCTGCAGGCCGCCGACGTCGTCGTGTGCGACCGACTGGCACCGCTCGGACTGCTCGACACCCTCGACCCGGGCGTCGAGGTCATCCACGTCGGCAAGATCCCACGCGGCGAGTTCACCCCTCAGGAGCGCATCAACGCCATCCTCGTCGAGCAGGCACGAGCCGGACGAACGGTGGTGCGGCTCAAGGGTGGCGACAGCTTCGTGTTCGGTCGCGGGGGCGAGGAGTGGAACGCCTGCATCGAGGCTGGGATCCCGGTCAGCGTCATCCCTGGCGTCACGAGCTCGATCGCGGGCCCTGCGCTCGCCGGAATCCCCGTGACGCACCGCGAGCTCGCGCAGGGCTTCGTCGTCGTGTCCGGCCACGTGGGCCCGCAGGACACCCGGGGGTCGGTCGACTGGGGGGCCGTCGCCCGCACCGGCCTGACGATCGTTGTCCTGATGGGTGTCGCCAATCTCGAACCCCTCGCCAGAGCCCTCGTGGCCAACGGCGTGGACCCGCGGACACCCGCCGCGTGTGTCGCCGATGCCGGGCTGGCGACCCAGCGGGTCGTCCGCGCCACCGTCGCAGACCTCGCTGCCGCCGTTGCCGACGCCGACCTGCGGCCACCCGCCGTGACCGTGATCGGTCACGCCGTCGCGGCACTCGCCGCTCCCCGGCCGTGACCACCCTGCGCCCTCTGGGGGACGGCCTGCGACTCGCCGTCGGCACACTCACCATCGTTCCGGTCGGGCGGCTGCGCCCCGTCACCCCGTCGGTGGCCCGCTGGGCCATGCTGCTCGCACCCGTCGCGGCGCTCCCGCTGGGCATGGGGACGCTGGTCGTCGCCGGGGCGGGACGCCTGGCGCAGCTTCCGGGCCTCGTCACCGCCGGTCTCCTCCTGGCCCTCCTGGGGTGGGGTACCCGGGCAATGCACTGGGACGGCCTGGCAGACACCGCTGACGGCCTTGCCGCCTCCTGGGATCGCGAGCGCGCCCTGGACATCATGCGTCGCGGCGACGCCGGTCCGGTTGCGGTCGGGGTGCTGGGCACCGTGCTCCTGCTCGACGCCGCCGCCCTCGCAGCGTTGGTCGACCGCCCGCGGGGTGTGTGGGTCGCCGCCGTGGCCGTCGTCACCGCCCGGGTCGCATGTGCCCTCACCGGCAGCACCTTGCTGCGTGCGGCGCGCGCGGACGGGCTCGGCGTGGGCGTCGCACGATCCGTACCCCCGGCCGGCTCCCTCGCGGCCCTTGTCGGGGTCGCAGTCCTCGTCAGCGCCGTGGGGACCCTCGCGGCAGTCCCGTGGTGGCGGTCCGCCCTGGCGGTGGCGGGCGCTGCCGCTGCGGTGGTCCTGCTCCTGTGGCGGTGCACCCGCTCATTGGGCGGTGTGACCGGCGACGTCATGGGCGCCTGCATCGAGGTGGCCCAGTGCGTGCTGCTCGTGGTGCTGTGCTCTGGAACCTCGGCGTGACGGAGAAGGCAATGAGGGCAGCAACCGCGAACCGGGGATCCGCATGAGGACGTTGGTGCTGGGCGGGATCCGGTCGGGCAAGTCCGCTGTCGCCGAGGGGCTCGTGGCCGTCGAGGCGACCGGCCACGGTTCTGCGGTCACCTACGTCGCCACCGGACCTCGCCACGACGACCCCGACTGGGCCGAGCGGATCGCCGCCCACCAGCGCCGTCGACCGTCCTCCTGGCGCACGATCGAATCGACCGACCTGCCCGCGACGCTCGCCGGCCTGGAGGGCCCCGCTGTCGTCGACTGCCTCGGTACCTGGCTCACCGCCCAGCTGGACGACCTCGATGTCTGGGACGCCCCACGCTCCCGCTGGGAGCCCGTGCTCGACGACCGCCTGACCGGCTTGGCCGAGGCCGTCGAACGGCATCGGCACCCCCTGGTCCTGATCTCCAACGAGGTCGGGCTGGCCCTGGTCCCAGACAACCGTGCGGGCCGGATCTTCGCCGACTGGCTGGGGTTCACCAACCAGCGGGTGGCCGCGGCCTGCGACGCCGTGCAGCTCGTCGTCGCGGGGCAGGCGCTCCCGGTGAAGCAGCCGTGAGGCCCGACGACATCACGGCCGGACTGGTCCTCGGGTATGCCGCGGACCTCCTTCTCGGCGATCCGCGGCGTGGCCATCCCGTCGCCGCGTTCGGTCGCGCCGCCGAGCTTCTCGAACGACACACGTATGCCCCGCGCCGCTCCCGTGGTGTGGTGCACGAGGCGGTCCTCGTCGGCGGCGTCGTGGTCCTCGGGCACGGCCTGAACCGCCTACCGCCCGCGGGCAAGGTCGTGGCCGTGGCCGTGACCACCTGGGTCGTCCTGGGAGGCCGGTCCCTGAGCCGGGAAGCGCAGGCGATGCAGACCCTCCTGCACGAGGGAGACCTCGACGGGGCCAGGGTGCGCATCCGAAACCTTGTCGGGCGTGATCCCTCGGCGCTCGATGCCGACGAGCTGGCCCGTGCCTGCGTCGAGTCGGTCGCCGAGAACGGCTCCGATGCCGTGGTCGCACCCCTCGTGTGGGGCGCCGTGGCGGGGCTGCCCGGCATGCTCGGCTACCGGGCCGTCAACACCCTCGACGCCATGGTCGGTCACCGGTCGCCCAGGTACCGCGAGTTCGGTTGGGCCGCAGCACGGTTCGACGACGTCCTCAACTGGCTGCCGGCCTCGGTCACGGTAGCCGCCACCGCCCTCGCGACCGGGTCACGACGGGGTGCCCGCCACACGTTTGCCGTGGTGCGTCGGGATGCCCCGGCGCACCCGAGTCCCAACGCCGGCCGCGTCGAGGCGGCTTTCGCCGCGGCCCTGGGCCGTCAGCTGGGCGGCCGAAACGACTACGACGGGGTCGCCGAGGACCGCGGTCGGCTGGGGGACGGACCGGCGGTCACAGCGGAGGACATCGACCACGCAAGGGCACTGCAGCACCGGATCGGCTTGATCAGCCTCCTGGGCGTCGTCAGTGCTCGGCTCCTGCTGCGAGCAGTCGTTCCACGCATGCGCCCACGGAGGTGACCTCTGCCGCACCCGGCAGGGTGGGCGGCCGGGACAGGACCACGACCGGGATGCCGAGCCGACCCGCGGCGTCGAGCTTTGCCGAGGTGTACGAGCCGCCCGAGTCCTTGGTGAGCACGACGTCGACGTCGTGGGCACGCAGCAGTTCCAGCTCGCCGTCCAAGGTGTAGGGGCCGCGATCCTCGATGACCGTCCACCGGTCGGGGGGCGCCACCTCCAGGCGCTCCACCACCCGGACGAGCGCTGCGCGGTCGGTCCACGACGCGAACGCGCCGAGAGTCTGGCGCCCGCTGGAGATGAAGGGCCGACGGCCCAGCCGCTCGGCCGTGGCGCGCATCGCCGGGAGAGTCGGCACCCACCGCCACGATGCGGCGTCGGGGCGGCCGCCCCACCCCGGGCGGCTGAGCCGAAGCACCGGCACGCCCGTCGCGCACCCTGCACGGACGGCATTGGCAGACATGCCGGCTGCGAACGGGTGGGTGGCGTCGACGATGTGTGTCACGCGCGCGTCGGCGACGTACCGGGCGAGGCCGTCCGCCCCACCGAACCCGCCGATCCGTACCGGCCCGACCGGCAGTCGAGGGCGCGAGACTCGCCCGGCCAAGGAGGACTCGAAGACGATCCCGGCAGCGTCGAGGGCCACCGCGAGGGCACGCGCCTCGGCCGTACCGCCCAGCACGAGTACGCGCACGGGGACGATGGTACGACGCCGAGGCGCGACGCTCCGGCTCGGGTCCGCAGTGTTTGCACCGCGACCCTGACCTGCGGGCGACGGTGCCCCAGCGCGGTCCGGCCTCGGCAACCCCACCCCTCGTGAGACAGCGGTTGCGGAACCGGGAGGGGGTGCGGTTACTCTCTCGGTGACCTTCACGGGAGTCCGGCGCACCGGGCTGAGAGGGGGCTGACGCGGCCCTGACCGTTCACACCTGATCCGGATCATGCCGGCGCAGGGAGTCAGGAGTCCGATGCCAGCACCAGCGTTCGAGCCAGCCCCGACCACCGCCGCGGGTCCTGCCGCCGTTCCCCGCCTGCACGTGCTCACGGACACCCGCGGCGACCGCGACCCCCTCCCGTGCGTGGCAGGAGCCCTGCGGGCGGCCCACGCACTCGGGGTCCCGATCGCGGTGCAGGTGCGCCACAAGTCGGCGACGGACCGCGAGCTGCTCGAGCTGACCCGGCGTGTCGTTGCGATGGTCGCCGAGGCTGGGCCACCACGGTGCTGGGTGGTCGTCGACGACCGCGTCGACGTGGCGCTGGCGGCGGCCGCCGATGGTGTGCACCTGGGTGCCCACGACCTTCCCGTCGAGGTCGCGCGGCGTCTCGGGGGCGACCGCCTGGTCATCGGGGGAACGGCGAGGGAACCGGCGAGCGCGAGAGCCCTGACAGGCGCCGGGGCCGGGTACCTCGGCGTCGGCCCCTGCTTCGCGACGAGCACCAAGGACGGACTTCCGGCTCCGCTGGGTGTGCACCTGCTGGGCGAGGTCGCGCGGCAGGCCAGCGTGCCGGTCATCGCGATCGGGGGGGTGGACGTCGCGCGTGCGGCGGCCCTGGTCCGCGCCGGGGCCCACGGCGTCGCCGTCGTCTCGGCGGTGTCGGAGGCTGCCGACCCTCAGGCAGCCACTGCCCGTCTCCTGGAAGCGGTGACGGTATGCCGGTGACCCGGGTGGCCGTCGTCGGTGGCGGCGTGGTGGGCCTGAGCTGCGCGTGGTGGCTCGCGCGCAGTGGGTGCTCTGTCGACGTCGTGGACCCCGCACCGGGACAGGGGGCCTCGTACGCCGCCGCCGGCATGCTCGCACCACTCAGCGAGGTGGTGCCGACCGAGGACCACGTGCTGCGCTTCGGCCTGCACTCGCTGCAGCTGTGGCCGGCGTTCGCGGAGGCGCTGGAGACCGACTGGGGGTCGGGGATCGGCCTGCGACGCGGCGGCACGCTCCTGGTCGCACACGACGTGGGGGACGCCGAGGAGCTCCAGCGGTTCGCGACCCTCCTGGCCCGGGAAGGGTTCGAGGCCACCTGCCTGGGATCCAGGGCCGTCCGGGACCTGGAGCCTGCCTTGTCACCACGCGTCGTGTCCGGGCTGCACCTGCGCGGGGAGCACAGCGTGGACAACCGCGCCGTCGTGCGGGCGCTGCTGTCGGCGTGCGCCCGGGCCGGTGTCCGCGTGCACCGGCACGCGGGGTCGCTGGTGCTGGACTGTGACCGGGTCGTCGGCGTGCGGACCGAGAACGGGCTCACCCACGCCGAGGTGGTCGTGGTGGCCGCCGGTCACCGCAGCGACGAGGTCCTCGCCGCCGCCGGGCTGGACGGGGGTCGCCGCCTGGTCCGCTCCGTGAAGGGACAGATCCTGCGGCTCGACGGGACGCCCGGCCTGCTGCGTCACACCGTCCGGGCCCGGGTCGCGGGCGAGCAGGTATACCTCGTCCCGCGCGACAGCGGGGAGGTCGTCGTCGGGGCCACCAGCGAGGACGTCGGGGACGACACCCGGCTCACCGCCGAGGGCATCCACCGGCTCCTGCAGGCGGCTCTGACGGTGGTGCCCGGCCTCGCCGACCACGAGCTCTCCGACGCGGTCGCCCGACTGCGTCCCGCCACACCGGACAACGCCCCCGTGATCGGCCCCACCACCACACCGGGACTGCTCCTGGCCACCGGACACTTCCGCGGCGGGGTCCTCATGGCGCCCGCGACGGCGCACGCGGTCACGGCCCTCGTGCAGGGAGCGCCGACCAGCCCCTTGGTCGAGGCGCTGGCGCCGGCGCGCTTCGGCCGGCCCACGCCCGCAGCGGGCAGGTACGCAACCGCCCTGGACCAGTCGTGACCCCCGACGTCACCGCCGACCCCGTCCCCGACTCCGACTCCGAGGCCACCCCATGACCTTCACGCTCAACGGAAACCCGGCCGACCTGCCGGCAGGGACCACCCTCGCCGACGTGGTCACGCAGCTCGGCCTACCCGACCGAGGCATCGCCCTCGCACTGGACGGCGAGGTCGTCGCGCGCTCCGCCTGGTCGCAGACGCTGGTCCCGGAGTGGGGACGCGTCGACATCGTCACCGCCATGCAGGGAGGCTGAGATGACCGTGGACAGCACCCGCCCCGCCGCCTCGGGCACCGCACATCCGGCACCGGCCGAGGATGCCCTGGTCATCGCCGGGCAGGCCCTCGACGGACGGCTGCTGCTCGGCACCGGCGGCGCCAGCAGCCTGACCGTCGTAGAGCAGATCATCCGGGAGTCCGCGGCGTCGGTGGTCACGGTCGCCATGCGCAGGGTCCCCGCCAGCGGCGCCGGCGGACTGCTGGACGTCCTGCGTCGCGCCGGCGTCCGGATCCTGCCGAACACGGCCGGCTGCTTCACAGCCCGCGAGGCGGTCCTCACGGCCCGGCTGGGTCGCGAGGCCCTGGAGACGGACTGGGTCAAGCTCGAGGTGATCGGCGACGACCGCACGCTCCTGCCGGATGGCCTCGAACTCCTGGACGCCGCGGCCCAGCTGGTCGAGGACGGCTTCACGGTGCTCCCCTACACGACCGACGACGCCGTGCTGGCCGCCCGGCTGGCCGACATCGGGTGCGCCGCGGTGATGCCGCTCGGCTCGCCGATCGGCAGCGGTCTGGGCATCCGCAACCCGCACGCGATCGAGCTGGTACGCGCCGCCGTGGACGTACCCGTCATCCTGGACGCCGGCATCGGCACCGCCTCGGACGCCGCCCTCGCCATGGAGCTGGGCTGCGACGCAGTGCTCGTCGCGAGCGCCGTGACGCGAGCACACGACCCCGTCGCGATGGCCAGGGCGATGAGGTATGCGGTGTGCGCCGGTCGGCAGGCACACCTGGCCGGCCGGATTCCGCGGCGTGAGGTCGCGGTGGCCTCGACGGCGTTCGAGGGGATGGTCGGTCGATGACGGAGCCACGAACCGGATCGGCGCACGTGCCACGTTTCGTGTTGCTCACCGACCGGCAGCTCCTGCCTGTCGGACAAGACCTCGACGAGGCGGTCGGGGCAGCCCTCGGGGGCGGAGTCGACGGGGTCATCCTCCGCGAGCGCGACCTGACGCCCCACGCGCGGGCCCGGACCGGGTCCCGGCTGCGTGCGCTCACCACGGCTCACGGTGCCAGGTTCAGCTGGGCTTGGCCCGTCCCGGGCGAGGGTGAGGCAGGCGACGGAGTGCACCTGCGTGCGCACGACGCGTTCCCGCCGGTGCGCCGCGCCGTCGTGGGACGGTCGTGCCACTGCGCCGAGGACCTACGCAGGGCCGCCGCCGAGGGGTGCGACTACGTGACGGTGTCCCCCGTCGCGCCGACCTCCACCAAACCCGGGTACGGGCCAGCCCTGGGGCCGCGCGGACTGCAGGCGATGCTTCGGGAGGCGGGCTACGGGTCGAGCTCCCCACGGGTCCTGGCGCTCGGTGGCATCCACCCCGAGCTCGTCGCCCCCGTTCTGGACGCGGGCGCCCACGGCATCGCCGTGATGGGGTCCTTGTTGCGACACGACGACATCCGCGCTCGCGCGGGGGCGTTCGCGACATCGCTGTCGGTCACGGGGCTCGCATGACACCGGAACCCACCGCACGAGGCCCCCGGGTCGCGCTGACCATTGCGGGCTCGGACAGCGGAGGCGGAGCTGGCATCCAGGCCGACCTGGCGACCTTTGCCGCCCTCGGCGTCCACGGGACGAGCGCGCTGACCGCGGTGACCGTGCAGGACACGACCGGGGTCCACGGCATACACGCGGTCCCACTGGACGTGGTCCAGGCGCAGCTTGCCTGCGTGACCAGCGACTTCGCGGTGGCGGCGGTCAAGACGGGGATGCTCGGCAGTGTCGACGTGGTTCGCCTCGTAGCCGGGCTGGCCGCACAGGAACGACTGCCGCTGCTCGTTGTCGACCCGGTCGCCATCGCGACCAGTGGTGATCGTCTCACCGGCACCGACGCGCTGCAGGCGATCGCCGCCGAGCTGCTCCCCCAGGCCACCCTCGCGACGCCGAACGTCGAGGAGGCTGCTGCGCTGCTGGGCACCGCGCCCGCCACGTCGCTCGCGGGGCAGCACGAGCACGCCCTCGCGCTGGCCGAGAAGGGCTGCGCGGTCGTGGTGACCGGCGGCGTCGACGGTTACGACCGGGTCGACGTGCTGGCCCGGGACGGGACGACGCACGAGCTTCGCGGACCAGCCATCGCCACACCCAACGACCACGGCACCGGGTGCACGTTCGCCGCCGCCGCCACAGCCGTGCTCGCGAACGGTGGCACCGTCCTGGCTGCGGTCACCGCGGCCCAGCAGTTCGTCCGGGCCGCACTGCACGCCTCCGCCTCCTGGCGACTCGGGCACGGCACCGGTCCCATCAGCCACCTCCTCCCTTCGAGCCCCCAGACCCTCCCCACCGAGCAAGGAGCATGACATGCACGGCAGCGCACGCACCAAGATCTACGTCCCCGGCAGCCGGCCTGACCTGCAGGTCCCCTTCACCCAGGTTGCTCTCTCCGATTCACCCGGACCGGGCGGCCTTCCCGTGGCGAACGAGCCCTTCCGCCTCTACGACACGTCCGGCCCGGGCTCCACGCCGGAGCAGGGCCTGCCGGCACTTCGCACCGAGTGGATCACCGGGCGCGGTGACGTCGAGAGCTACACAGGCCGGGACCGCTCCCTGGCCGACGACGGCCGCTCCGCCCTTCGACGGGGTGCCGCATCCGAAGAGTGGCGCGGCGCACGGCGCGAGCCGTTGCGGGGCATGGAAGGCCGGTGCGTGACCCAGATGCACTACGCGCGTCAGGGCATCGTCACGCCCGAGATGGAGTTCGTCGCGCTGCGCGAGGACTGCGACGTCGAGCTGGTCCGCTCGGAGGTCGCTGCCGGGAGGGCGATCATCCCCGCCAACATCAACCACCCCGAGAGCGAGCCCATGGTGATCGGGCGTGCCTTCCTGGTGAAGGTCAACGCCAACATCGGCAACTCCGCCGTCACCAGCTCCATCGCCGAGGAGGTCGACAAGCTCACCTGGGCCACCCGGTGGGGCGCCGACACCGTGATGGACCTGTCGACGGGCGACGACATCCACACCACGCGGGAGTGGATCGTCCGCAACTCCCCCGTCCCCATCGGCACCGTTCCGATCTACCAGGCGCTGGAGAAGGTCGACGGCGAGGCGCACCGCCTCACCTGGGAGATCTTCCGCGACACCGTCATCGAGCAGTGCGAGCAGGGCGTCGACTACATGACGATCCACGCCGGCGTCCTGCTGCGCTACGTCCCGCTCACGGCGCAGCGGATCACCGGCATCGTGAGCCGCGGCGGGTCCATCATGGCCGGCTGGTGCCTCGCCCACCACGAGGAGAACTTCCTCTACACCCACTTCGACGACCTGTGCGAGATCTTCGCCCGGTACGACGTTGCCTTCAGCCTTGGCGACGGGCTCCGACCAGGCTCCATTGCCGACGCAAATGACGAGGCCCAGCTGTCCGAGCTGCGCACCCTGGCCGAGCTGACCCAGCGGGCTTGGGAGCACGACGTCCAGGTCATGGTCGAGGGCCCCGGCCACGTGCCGCTCAACCTCGTCAAGGAGAACGTCGACCTGCAGCAGGACTGGTGCCACGGCGCGCCGTTCTACACCCTCGGTCCGCTGGCCACCGACATCGCGCCCGGCTACGACCACATCACCTCGGCGATCGGCGCGGCGAACATCGCGTGGCACGGCACCGCGATGCTCTGCTACGTCACCCCCAAGGAGCACTTGGGCCTGCCCAACCGCGACGACGTCAAGACCGGCGTCATCACCTACAAGCTCGCCGCACACTCGGCCGACCTCGCCAAAGGACACCCCGGCGCCCGCGACTGGGACGACGCGCTGTCAAAGGCCAGGTTCGAGTTCCGCTGGGAGGACCAGTTCAACCTCTCCCTCGACCCCGACACCGCACGCGCCTACCACGACGAGACCCTCCCCGCCGAGCCAGCCAAGACTGCCCACTTCTGCTCCATGTGCGGACCCAAGTTCTGCTCGATGCGAATCAGCCAGGACGTGCGCCGTTACGCGGCGGAGCACGTGGTCGACTCCAGTCCGGTCGAGGAGGGGATGGACGCGAAGTCGCGCGAGTTCCTCGAGCTCGGCGCGTCGGTCTACCTGGCGCCCTGAACAGCCCAGGGTGACCGCCGGCCGAGCAGGCCGATGCGGTACGCCGCGTGGTCACATGCGCCCGCACTCTCGACCAGCATGAGGGCGCACAGGCCATGCAGACGATGCTGCGGGACGCCCACTCTCCGAGTGAGACGCACACTTCGCTGCATGCAGCGGCATGGAGTGCATGCGACAGCTTGTGCCACACCGGGGGCACACGCCAGAGGGTCACATGACAAGACACCCTGTCCATCCTGCGATTGATCCGCAGGTCAGACAGGGTGTCGGTCGGTGGAGCTGAGGGGATTCGAACCCCTGACCTTCTCATTGCGAAGGCCTCAGTGGCCCGCCGCATCGCGTGCCCCCGTGCTCGCGAGGCACCCCGCCAAGTGCATCCAATGCACGGCGTGAACGTTCGGGAGCACAAAGGGGGCACAAGCAGCCGGCTCGCCGAGCGGGTCGCGCAGGACCGTCTTGCGATGTGCACGGGCGACGCATCTACATCCGGCCATTTGCCACCGCCAACTCCGCGATGGTGACGTGACTGAGCGTCCTGGGGATTCCGCCTGCCGCGGCAAAGTTGCGGCGGCGGTGGTCAGGGTGCTTACTTACACGGCGGCCCGGGGGCTCATCGCTCGACTCTCGCTGGACAAGTCCCGTGCCCCGCACGATGTCAGCGCCGCAGCCCTGGCTCGGCGTCACCACCACCCGCACGCTTGGTACGACAAGCATCCGGGCGCTGCAGACGCGGTTCCGCAGTATGGCCGGCGGTCTGTAAGGGTCCGCCTCCGCGAGGGCGCTCCAGCCCTACGTGGGCTCCGCTAACGACGGCGCGCTGACGTGGCGCTCGCGGACGGTGCCCACCCGCAGGGTTACCTCCAACGCGCAACTTGGAGGACGAGCGCACACGAGAGGATGTCCCGGCTCAGGCATTGATGCGCCGCGATCCATGACCTGCGCCCTTGCATGCGCTGACGCCTGTGTCGCAGGCAATGCCGATACATCTCTCAGCATGGGGATCGACGCACGGCTCACCAAGGCCCAGGGTCAGTGCCGCGCCGACCGCAATAGCTCACGCTCAGAGGTCGCGACTGCGTGGCGCGGCCAGACATGGAAGGCGGCGGCGATGGAGATGGTCCACGCGACGCCGACGATGTATCCCGCCACGACGTCGGAGGCGAAGTGCGCCGCCAGGGCGACGCGGGAGTACCCGATCAGGAGGGTGGCCGCCACGGCACCGCCGATCATGGCTCGCCGCATCCAAGGGCTGTGCAGGTGGGGCCAGAGCACGAAAAACAGGACCGTGAAACCTGTGGCTGCAGCCTGCGCGTGTCCGCTGGGGAAGCTCTGCCCAGGCGCATGTAGGAATGGGTGGGTCACGACGGGGCGATGCCGGTGGACGAGGTCTTTCAGGACGGTGTTCAGCAAGGACGAGCCAGCGTTGGCAACGAGGACGAACGCGGCTTCCCGGAACCGGCGGCGCAGTAGCAGCCAGACAATGGCGATCACTGACACCACCTGCCATCCCGCGGCGCCGCTGACAGCGCTGACCCCCTGCATGAACGCAGTGAACTGGGGATGGGCCAGACCGTACTGATGCAGATCGTCGCGGGCGGCGTTGTCAATGCGCAGCGCCGGCCCCCACTTCATCTCGAATGTCAGGGCGATCAACAGCACGAGGACCGATCCCGCGGTTACCGCCGTCGCCGCAACTGCGACGCGTCCTGCAACTCGGCGGTCAGCGCCTGCCGTCTCGCGCGCCGTGCTCGGCGTTCGATTGTCGAGGCGGGACATCAGCGGACCCGCACGGGCTCGACCCGGGTCGCAGGAACGCTGCCGTCCGACGGTGTGGCGAAAACCGTTCGAAGGCCCCTCTGGGCCCGTAGCCATCCCGCTGCTGGGACGAGCGCGGAACGCAGGAGCACCCAGAACACCAGTGCGACGAGCGCGCCGAAGACCAAGCCCGCGACTACGTCCCACGGATAGTGAGCAGCGATGTAAACCCTGGCGAAGGCCATCAGTAGCGCCGCCACGGCTGCAAGGGATCCCAGCGCTCGGTGAGCCAGCAGTAGTCCGGCGGCGACCGCGCCTGCCATGACGGCATGGTCCGATGGGAAGGAGAAGTCGGTCGTCACGTCGGCCAGACGCAGCAGGTGCGGGTGGGTGGCATACGGGCGGGGCTCGCGGAAGACGTGGCCTAGTGGTTGGTTGAGCCCCAAGGCGAGGAGCGGGGCCAGGGCGGCCCACCCGGTAGCGGCGAGGTGGCGGGTCGACCGGTGCCGCGCCGCCACAAGGGCTCCGGCCAGGAGGACGAGGAACAGCGCGAGACCATACTTGGCGTACCCGGCTATCAGCCCGTGCAGGCCTGGTGTGTTGCGTGCGAAGGAGTTGACTGCGAACAGGATCTGGTCGTCGAGGTGTCGAAAATGGTTCATGCAGCCTCCCGATCTTCGGTCGCCGTGCCCTGCCCGCGGCTACGGCGCAGCTCGCGCGCGACCGGAATGAGGGAGAGGACGACGATGAGTCCGATGACGGGCAGGAGGTACTTGTCGATTCCCGGGATGCTGGACCCCAGGACGTAACCCGCCACGGTCACACCGAGCGCCCAGATGGTCCCCCCAAGGGACTGCCACACGGTGAATGTCCGTGCCGGCACGTGCACCGTCCCGGCCAGCGGGTTGAGCACTGTCCGCACGAGCGGGATGAACCTGGCGAGGACAATGGCTCTGCCGTGCCCGTAACGCTTCAGCGCGGCATCCGAGCGGGCCACCGCGGCCTGCAAGCGTGGCCGGTCAGGGCGATCCAGCAACCGCGGTCCTACCGCGCGTCCGATCCAGTAGCCGGTTTGCGCCCCGAGCAGGGCACCGGCTACCGCCGCTACCAGTACCCATGGGAGGGACAGGTGCAGGGTTGAGGTGGCCGTCGTCGCCGAAAGCAGGCCGGCCGTGAAGAGCAGCGAGTCTCCCGGGAGGAAGAAGCCGATGAGCAACCCGGTCTCGGCGAAAACGACAAGGAACACCCCGACCGCGCCGAAGGTGCTGAGCAGGCTGTGGGGGTCGAGCAGGTTCAGGCCCACCGTGGCAGCCGGGAGGGAAGCCGCTGCGGCAGTGGCGTGTGCGAACAAGGGTCGCCTTTCGTGACGGGCCGCGGGCGTGCTTGGCGCGGTGTTGAACCCGTGCGGGACTGGGGATCAGGATGGCTCACGGCGACGCAGGTCGCGCGACAAGCCGGTACAGGGTGCGGCTCGGCGGAGCAGAAGAGGGGACAGTCGGCCCCGCCGAGCCACGTCATGGGCGGTTCAGCTCTCTGTGGCGAGAGCCGGTTCGGGCTGCTCCTCGTCCTCGAGGACAGGGACCGAGTCTCCTTCGTCGTCGCGATCCACGCCGCTGACGGACAGGAACACGACTAGGCCGAGAATGGCCGCCAGGTAGATGAGACTTGTTCCGGTGGTACCCAGTCCGAAGCCACCGTCCTTGGGTGCCTGGGACATGCCGTCGCCCATGGATGCACCCAAGGGGCGGGTCAGGATGTACGCGAGCCAGAACGCCAGGACGCCCTTGCTGCGAACGGCGAGGTGCGAGACGGCGATGACGGCGATGAGGACGGCGACGATGCCGGCGGTGGGCCAGTAGCCGAGGTTGAGGCGCTCGGCAAACAGGTCACCTGCCGAGGTGCCGAGGGCGAAGGTGAACAGGATGGCAGCCCAGTAGAACCCTTCACGACGGCGGGTGGTGATGGAGTGGATGGACAGGGTCCGCTCCTTGGCGAACCAGAGCGCGAAGGTGCCGGCCAGCAGAACGGCGAATAGGACCGTCGTGGTGACCAGAGAGATGCCGAAGTCGTCGGCGAGCTTGTCGGAGACCAGCGTTCCGACCACGCTGACGAGGACAACGGCGGTCCAGTAGATCGCTGGCACGTACCTACGGGCACGGAACTGCGCAACGAGGACGGCAGCGAGGATCGCAGTCATGATGACCGCCGTGAGGTTCAGGCCGAGACCAAGCGTGCTGTTCAGGTAGTCCGAAAATGTCTCTCCGACGGTGGTGCACAGGATCTTGATGATCCAGAAGTACAGGGTGACTTCCGGCACCTTGTTCAGCAGGTGCGGCACTGATGGTGATGCGACGGGGTCGTGGGCGCGGGCATTCGTGTCCATGGCGCCACGGTCGGCCAGATCACCTGACCTTCTCCTGAACACCGTTGCCCGGGCCTTCGATGGGGCGGCGTACTGCCCGCAGCTCGACCACGAGGTGTCCGCCGGGCCCGGGCTCGGCCGATACGGTCCCCCCTGCGGCCCGGGCGAGGCGGCGCGACAGTGGTAGTCCGAGGCCGGAGCCGTCGGCTTGAGTCGTCACCCCCGCCTCGAAGACACTCTGGACATCGGCCTCTGGGATCCCTGGCCCGTCGTCGTCCACACGGACGCGTACGACTGAGCCGGTCACCGCGCGACTGATGGTGACGCTGTGGGGGGCGTGCCGTACCGCGTTGTCGATCAGCGGGGACAGGATGGCCGTCAGCAGCTCCGCCGGAAGGTCGGCATGCACCCTGCGCCGGGCACCCTGACCCTGCGCGGGTGCGATACGCACAACGACGTCGCCCGGGCGATGCGCCGCTGCTACCAGGGACGCGAGAACTTGGTCGACGTCGCAGACGTCATCGATTGCACTGCGATGGCGCGCGGTGCGCAGCAGAGTCTCGATGGAGGCGTCCATGCGGTCGGTGGCGCGCAAGATGGCCTCCAGGGACGCGCTCGTCGGCTGTTCGGCGATGGGATGCGCCAGTTGCGCCTCGGCTCGGATGACGCTCAGCGGCGTGCGAAGCTCGTGGGCGACCCCGTCGGTGAGGCGCCGTTCGGAGTCCAAGGCACTGGAGATGCGGTCCAGCATCCGGTTGAGGGTGCGCCCGAGATCAGCGAGCTCGTCCCGGCCGCCGGCGGGAAAACGGTGCCCGTCGTGGTGGTCGCGCCACTGGTCCGCCTGAACAGCCATGGCCCGTACCCGGTGCAGCGCCCGACCGGTAGCAGCCCATGCGGCTCCCGCTGTCGCAGCGGTTGCGGCGGCGGCGAGGATGAGGCCAAGCCAGGTCAGGCGCTTTGTGCCCGAGGTGTATGGGCGCAGGTCGAGCGCGCCGACGACCGTGGCTGCGGACGTCCCGTCGGGGCGCTTGACTGTCCGAGACGTGACGAGGTACCTGCCCGCGACCTCGCGTGGTGGTTTCGCACCAGCGCTGCCCAGGGAGGTCACGACGGTGGCCAGTGCCCGTGGTGGAGTGGCGCCGTCGAGCAGGGAGCCGTCAGCCGCGAACACCCAGACGCCCTCATCCAGGGTGTCGGCGGGTGTTTCCAACACCCGGACCGCGCGGACGCCCACCACGACGGTGCTTGCTGCGGCTGAGACTCGGGATGTCAGTACGGTCTGGGCTTGGATGTCTTCGGCATGTGACTGGGCCAGCACAAGCCCGCTGACTAGGAGACCCATGGCCAGAGCTGCTGCGGCCGCCGTTCCCAGGGTGACGCGAGCCCTCAGCGAAGTCGGGTTCAGCGCCACGCGTATCCGACCCCACGGACGGTGGTGATGGCTGCGTCCAAGGCGGATGCCTTGCCTAGCTTGAGGCGAAGTCTGCGAATGAACGCGTCGAGGGTGTTGTCGGTGACGATTGCGCCCATCGGCCAAGCGGAGGCGATCAGGTCGCGGCGGCGAACCGCCTGCCCCGGGTTGGCCATGAGGCTGGCTAGGAGGCGGAACTCAGTCGGAGACAGGGAGACTTCCACGTCTCCGACCCGAAGGAGGTGAGCCGCCGGGTCGAGGACTGCCTCGCCGACGATCTGGTCAGCGGTGATCCTGCGAGACAGAGCGCTGACCCGCGCCATGAGCTCGGCGAGCTCGAAAGGTTTGGTGAGGTAGTCATCGGCGCCTGCCTCGAAGCCAGCGACCTTGTCGTGAAGCCCTGAGCGAGCCGTGAGGAAGAGCAAGCTTGCGGTGACCCCGTGGGTACGCAGCGCGACGGCAACGTCGCGTCCGTCGGAATCGGGCAGGCCGATGTCAAGAACAAGGACGTCGAGCGATCGTCCGGGAAAGACCTCCACGGCCTCACGACCGGTCCGTGCCACTGCGACCTCGTGACCGGCTCCACTGAGGGCACGCACGATGACCGAACGCAGGTCCGGGTCGTCCTCGCACACACCGACTGCTGCCACGACCAGCACGGTAGCTGCTGGGACTGCGTGGGTGTCCTCGCCGCCGGCCCGAGATTGCGCTCGGGCACACCCCGCGCGCCGGTGACCCGCACGAGGTCCGCCGGGGCGAGTGACAGGTCCAGGCCGCGCCGTCCCCAAGGCCGCTCGGTGACTTGGGGGGCTGACGACCACCTCGAGGCGCGAAGTCCTGGAGCAACGGGTCCAGGCCTCAATCCCGAAGATCCAGCCCTTGAGGCGGTGCACAGCGGCGCCCTCTACTTTGCCGGCGTGAACCTCGTGAACCTCGACGTCAGGGAACTGCTCTGCCTACGAGATGAGTACTGGCCGGAGCGCGAGGCACGCATGACCGATGTGGTCGAGGGCGGAGTTGTGAATCCAGCGGCGACGCCGACCGACCCACATCTCCTGGATGCGTTGGCCACGGAGGTCCACAACCGGCAGATCGAATGGCACGACTTCCTGACCATGAGAGCTCCGGACGACTGCGGTTGACGCTGTCCGTCGGTGGTCACCCGTCGGCGCCCTGTTCATCAGAGGTGCGCGGCTCGGGACGAGCAACCGACGATCGATCGCCCTAAACTCCGATGGAGGCCCGCGGCAGCCCTCACGACACCTGACCGCCGGGCTGATCACCCGAGAGGTGCCCGATGTACGTAGCGTCGTCTGGCATTCCTGCCATCTCTCCGCTGGGCCGACTCGGGACAGCGAAGTGTTGCCCTTGGTGGCCCGCGGTGGCCGATTCGGTTCCCGCGACCCCAAGACCGTCTGCACTTCACCAGCCGCCAGCTGATGGATGGGTCGTCGCGCTCATTGAGGGCGCCGGCCCATGAGAACGTCATCGCCGCCGACAGACATCGGCAAGCTCAGCCTCACTCAGCCAGACGGGGCCCGCCGCCGCGAAGACTGGCTGGAGGCGGCTCTAGTGGCCGTGATCGCGCTGGGCGCGGCGGCGGCATATGCCTGGGACCTCGATGTGCAGGGCTGGTCTAACCCGTACTACACCGCGGTGGTGCAGGCAGGTCAGCAGAGCTGGTCCTCCTTCCTGTTGGGCAGCCTCGAGGTGGGCAACGCGGTGGCGTCGGACAAACCGCCACTGGCGTTCTGGGTCATGGCCTTGTCCGCACGAGCGTTCGGACTGTCGAGCTGGAGCGTCCTGTTACCGCAGGTAGCGGAGACGATCGCCACGGTCCTGGTGCTGCACCGGATGGGCCGTGAGCTCGCCGGTCGGGCGGCGGGTGTGGTGGCTGCGCTGGTGTATGCGACGTCTCCGGTGGTGTTGGTGATGGCCCGCTACAACCATCCGGACACGCTGATGACGTTGCTGCTGGTGGTGGCTGCATGGTGTTGCCTGCGCGCCACGCGCAGCACCGCCTGGGGCTGGGTCACAGCTTGTGGAGCGCTTCTGGGGTTGGGGTTCCTCACCAAGTGGGGGGTTGCCCTGATACCCGGCCCGGCGTTCGCCGTGGCGTTGTGGGTCTCGACTCACGGCTCGCTGCGGCAGCGCCTGCAGAGGGTGGCCAATTTCGCGGGCTCGGGGTTCGTGAGCATCGCCAGCTGGGTGGTTCCGGTTCTCCTCGTGCCCAGTGCACGTCGTCCGTATGCCGACGGCAGCCAAGGCAGCATCTTGTCCCTGATGCTCGGTCGCGACGGGTTCAGTCGCCTGGGTGGCACCCGAGGGGCCGGAACGCAGGAGGTGGCCGGGACGCCGGGGCCATGGCGACTCTTGACCCCACCCTTCGCCACTCAGGTGGGCTGGCACCTTCCCTTGGCCGTGGGTGTGCTCGCGCTCGTCGCTCTCCTCGCCGCCAGGGACCGACGCAGCCACGCCGTCTCGCCTTCGGGGGCCGTTGTCGAGCGCGCTGGATGGCTCCTCGTCGTGGGGTGGCTGGTGACCGGCCTTGTCGTCCTCAGCGTCATGAGCGGACCGATGCATCCGTACTACTCGGTCATGCTCGTGCCCGCTGTTGCGCTGTCCATCGGGGCAGGCCTGGCCTCCCTTCGCCGACGCAACCGCCTGCCGCTCGCACTGCTCCCGGCCGCAGCGACCCTCGCCTACCAGGTGCTCGTCTTCCGCCGGTCCGGGGTGCCGGATCAGACAGCTCTGGACGATTGTCTGGCGGTGGTGGCAACGGGCATGGACGCGGTGGCAGTTGCTGGCCGACGCTGGGCTCAACGGGCACTGCCGTGCCTGCTGCTGGCACCACTGTTGGTGCTTCCCCTGGCGTTCGGCCTCACCACGGACTCACACAAGGTCTCCGGGTACGACCCGGTCGCCGGCCCACTCACGCCCACACCCAGGTCCGCGTATCCCGACGCCCTCGTGCGCTACCTCGAGAGTCACCGATCGAACACGCTGTGGGTGGCTGCGACACCACGAGCGACCGCGGCCAGTGTCCTGCAGCTTCAGTCCTCGTCGCCCGTGCTTCCTCTCGGCGGTTTCACCGGCCATGCCGCCGGCCCCACCCTCGACCAGGTCCGCGGGTGGACCGAGTCCGACCGGCTGCGATTCCTGGTGCTCCCACAGGAGTACACCACCCACCTGTTCGACACCCCTGCCGCGTTGGCGGGTTACCCGGTCGCTTCCATCCTCCAGTGGGCCCAGCAGACGGGGTGCGTCCAACGGCAGGCTTTCGGTTCCTACGTGGTGGTGGATCTCGACGCCGACAGCATTCCCCGCCACCCTGGGTGTGGGTAGCGTCGCACACAGGCGGCTCGGCACCATGCCTGGAGCCGGCACGCGGCCAGGCGCAGTCACGCGGTCAGGCAGCAGTGCGCATCAGCTGCCCGGCCGCCGGATCGCCGTCGTGGCGTCGGCGTTGAGGCGGCTCAGGGCGACGGCAGCCACGGCCAGACCCACCAGCAGCGCGACCTGGGCCGCCACCGGCCCGACCCCCGTTCGCAGCTGCTCGTCATAGACCACGACACCGAGGAAGACACTCAGCAGGGGGTCCACCGTGGCGATGACCGGCAGGCTCGTGTGCAGCGGCCCGGCACGGAAGGCCAGCTGGGCCAGCAGCAACCCGGACCCACCGCACACGACGAGGACGGGTAGCTGCCAGCTGCGCAGCATGGCGACCGGTCCTGAGTTGCCCCACACCTCGGTGGTCGCCTTGAGGAGGATGGCCGTGCACGCGTACAGCGTCCCCACGGCAACCCCGAGCAGCGGTGCGCGGCGCCGGGCCGGTCCACTCCGGGCGGACAGGACGCAGGCGACGGCGAGCAGCAGGGCGAGGGCAGCACAGACGGCAGCGGGTCCGCGGTCCGCCGCCTGATGGCGCAGGTGCGGGGACGACGCGCCGGACACGACGAGGAAGCCGACGAGGCTCGCGACGAGCAGCGCGCCCCAGCCCCACTCCCGGCGGCTCATGGGTGTGCGCTGGCTGAGGTGGGTGACGACCAGGGAGGTGATCAGTGCGGTCACCAGGAGGGGCTGCACCACCGACACGGCGCCGATGTGCAGTGCGAAGGCCTGCAGGGTGAACCCTGCGGCGTCGGCGACCAGTGCGGCCAGCCACCAGGGGTGGCTCAGGGTCGCGGCGAGGAACCGGCCTGTGCGGACGCGTCCGTGGGCGGCGGACGGGGTCGACAGCGTCGTGGCGCTGTGGTGCTTCAGGGCGGTGGACACCGCGGCGAAGACGGTCGAGCCGAGGCTGGTGGCGACGACGAGGGGGTAGCTCACGGGGCCTCGTGCCCCCCGGGCGAGCTCACGCGACCTCGACCGACGGGGACGCCGCCCCGGCAGCCGCGCCGGCGGCCTCGTACGCCTGCTCGGTCATGGTCAGGACCCCCTGCCAGCCCACCCGCGTCTCGGCGGTGAGGTTGTGGTCGTGCAGCCGGCGCCGCAGCGCCT
Organism: Pedococcus sp. NPDC057267; assembly: GCF_042668795.1. Classification (NCBI taxonomy): domain Bacteria; kingdom Bacillati; phylum Actinomycetota; class Actinomycetes; order Micrococcales; family Intrasporangiaceae; genus Pedococcus; species Pedococcus sp. NPDC057267. Next base: position 67,402 of record NZ_JBHUYG010000007.1, read on the forward strand.
CGTCGCGGGTGATCCGCGCGAGGCTCGCGGCCAGCTGGTCGTCGTCCTCGCACAGCAGGCCTTCGACCTCGTGCCGCACGAACTCGCGCACGCCGCCGGAGGACATGGCCAGGACCGGCAGGCCCGCGCACCGTGCCTCGAGGGCTGCGATCCCGAACGACTCCCGGGTGGCCGGGGCGACGAAGACGTCGGCGGACTCCAGGAGCTCCCTGACCTGGTCCCGGGCGAGCCGCCCGCGGAAGGTGACGGCGCCGGACATGCCGCGCAGCCGGGCATACGCCTCGAGCACGGTGCGCCACGGACCGTCACCGGCCACGACCAGGTGGATCCGCTGCCCGGTCCCGAGGTGGTGCTGCGCACGGCGCACCGCGCGCAGGAGGGCGAACGGGCGCTTGCGCTGGCTGAGGCGCATGACCGCCGCGACGACCACAGGCCGCTGCCCGACCACGTGCTTCCCGTCTGGCAGGGTGCTGGCGGGATGGCCACCGGTCTGGCGGCGGGCGCGCCAGTCGGCCTGATCGACGCCGTTGGGGATGACGCGCACCTCGTGGCCGGGACCGAGGATTCCGCGCAGCGGCTGTGCCGCCGCATCGCTGACCGCCGTCCACACGATCGGGAGCCGACTCCAGCCGCCGAAGGCGTCGAAGGTCTTCATGAGCGCCCGGACCCCCACCCAGAGCGAGTGGACGGTCACCACTGTCGGTATGCCGCGGTGCGCCGCCGCTCGGGCGACGAAGAAGCCCAAGGGGGACAGCACACCGACGTGGACGTGGATCACGTCGGCGTCGAGGTCGATGAGCGAGCGGACACCCTTGACCGTGGCCGCGGGGTGCAGCGCATGCTTCAACCGGGCGGTGGAGCGCAGACGGGTGACCCACGGCTCGTCCGGCCCCGGGGAGCTCGTCAGGACGCTCACCTCGTGGCCGGCGGCCCGCTGCCGCCCCGTGAGGTCTGACACGTGCATCTCGATCCCGCCCAGCCGGGGCAGGTAGAAGTCCGTGACGTGCAGGATCCTCATCGGGCCGCCTCAGAGGAGAGCGGTTCCGCCCGGTCGGGGAGAAAGAGCGTGAATGTGGTGGGGGACGGATTGGTCACCGTGAGCCGTCCACCTAACGCCTCGGCCATGGTCCGGGCCAGTGGGAGTCCGAGCCCTACCTCAACCTCCGGTCGTACGGCGAAGGGGTCCTTTGCGGCCAAGGTTCCTTCGTCAATTACGTCCACGGCGGGGACGCCAGCCGTCTCTCGGACCACGACCTGCACTTCGCCGCGTCCGTGCCGCGTCGCGTTGTCGAGCAGGATCTCGAGGATCTGTCCGACGATCCGGCCGGCCACCAGTGGCTGACCAGGCTCTTCGGCTCGGTCGGGCACGTGCAGGCTGAGCCGTCGCCCGACTGCCGCCATGGGTCCGTGCCAGCGCTGTGCCACACCGCGGACCACGTGTTCCAAGGGCAGAACGGGCAGAGTCGCGCCCGCCAAACCCGGAGTTCGGCGTGCGACGAGCAGCACGTCGTCGATGGTGGACTGGAGGCTGCCGAGCTCTTGGAGCACCGCTTGGAGCCGAGCATCCGGGTTCGGGGCGCTCATGGCCGCCTCCAGCTCTAGGCGCATTCGCGCCAGCGGGGTCCGGAGCTGGTGCGATGCCTGCGCCGAGAAGCGCCGTTCGCCTTCCAGTGCCTGGGTCAGCTCACGAACCATGGCATTGTGCGCCTGCCCGACCAGGTCCACCTCCGGCACGGAGCTGGGCGTCGCTCGCGCGGTCAAGTCACCCTCGGACACTCGAGAAGCCACGGACGCGAGCTGTTCCAAGGGTTCGACCAGGGCCCGGGACTGTCGGCGCGCCACCCCCAGCGCCGCCACCCATGCTACGAGCGCCGCTGCAGCCTCAAGGCCCCATGCGGCGCCGACCTGCCTCCACAGCTCACCAGCCGGCTCGCCTGCCCGAACAACCGCGATGACCCGTTCGTTGCTGACCACGGGCACAGCCGCTGACCACTCCCCACGGTCCCAGCCGGTCGCCGTAACCCCCGTGGCCGCGCGGCGAACCATGACCCCACCCCGATCCGGTCCGGCACCGCTCCGCCGGACCCCGGATGGCTCGTACACGCCCACCCGCGTGGGCGGCTCGGCAGGCGGCAGCTCCACGGGGTCGCCGGCGGCAGCACCACCGACCCGAGTCGTGGCGGATCGCGCCAGAATCTCGAGTTCGGCGAGCTCTCGCTCCTGCAGAAGTGAGCGGGTCACGAAAGCCAGGGGCACCGCGAAGAGGACCAGCGCCACCACCACTGCCACTACCGCCACCCGGCGCACCCCTGCCCGCACCACCCCATCATGGCTGTCAGTGACGCGCGGCGCGTACGCCCCTCGCGGTCCACGAGCAAGTTTTGCCGTGGGTTAACCATCCTCGGGGCGGTGGCTTGCATCTCCGCTCCTAACGTCAGAGGGAAGCCACAAGAACGCGGAACGACCGCCTGCGACCAAGGAGCCCTCATGGATCAGCCCGCCGCCCGCATCGTCCACCCCACGCGGCGCGCACTGACCATTGCGGCAGTCGGCGCAGGAGTGGCCGCGCTTGCCGCCTGTGGAGCATCCAACGCGACCACTGCTCCGACCAGCCCGCCCATGAGTACGGCAGCAGTGTCTTCGTCAGGCCCCAGTGGGCCGCGCGTCACCGCCAGCGCCTCCACGAGCGCGCCCAGCCACGCCACCGAGTCCAACCCACCTGGCGACATTCCTGACAACCAGGCGTACGTTTCGTACACACCGCCCGGGGCAGCGCTCACCCTCAAGGTCCCAGAGGGATGGGCTCGTACGAGCCACGGCGGCGTCACCTCATTCAGTGACAAGCTCAACACCATTCAGATCGAAGTCACCAAGGCCACCGCGGCCCCGTCCGAGGCCACGGTCCGCGACCAGGACCTGCCGCACCTGCGTGCCACCGTCCCGAACTACGCCCAGGGGAAGGTCGCCACTGTCGCCAGGCCCGCTGGAAACGGGGTGCTGGCCACCTATCAGGGGGACTCAGCCCCCAACCCGGTCACCGGGAAGGTCGTCCGGGACGCATTCGAGCGCTACACCTTCTACCACAAGGGAACCCGGGTGGACCTGACACTGTCCGGCCCTACCAACGCCGACAACGTCGACCCCTGGCGCACCGTCACCGATTCCCTGCGGTGGCACGGGTGACCACCGCTTCGACCCGCACCCCTTCTGCGACCGACAATCGCGACGTGTCCGGGCCACCGGCGCTGTCGGCGGACCACCTCTACCGGTTCTACCGTGCTGGGGAGGAGGAAACGCTTGCACTCCAAGGGGTGTCCCTGTCCGTCCGGGCTGGGGAGATGCTGGCGATCGTCGGCCCCTCTGGGTCCGGCAAGTCCACCCTGCTGGCCTGCCTGGCCGGCCTGGACGAACCCGCCGGAGGCACCGTCACGGTCGCCGGCCACCGACTCAGCCATCAACCGGAGCGCAGCCGCGCACAACTGCGTGCGCGGCACATCGGCATCCTCTTGCAGTCGCGCAACCTGCTGCCGCACCTGAATCTCCTCGCCAACATCAAACTGGCCCAGGCGGCCACACGCCTCCCAGCTCGACGGCCGGCCGCGTCAGAGCTTCTCGAGCAGGTAGGCCTCGGTGACCGCGCCCGGGCCCTCCCCCGGCAGCTGTCGGGCGGGGAACTGGCGCGCGCCGGTCTGGCCGTCGCGGTCGCCAATGACCCAGAGGTGATCCTCGCCGACGAACCCACCGGCGAACTCGATGGCGACACCGAGCAGCAGGTGCTGACGCTCCTGCGCCAACGGGTCAGCGACGGCGCCGCCCTGCTGGTCGTCACCCACAGCGCCGACGTCACCCGGGCTGCCGACCGCGTGCTCACCCTCTTCGACGGGAAGGTCCAGTCATGACGTCCAACGAGGAACCACTCGTCACCTCGCGAGAGGCCGCCGTGACGTTCGGCACCGGACACACAGCGGTGGTCGCGGTGCACGGCGCCACGTGCGCGGTCCACCGCGGTGACCGCATCGCCATCTCTGGGCCGTCCGGTTCGGGAAAGTCCACCCTCCTGCACCTGCTCGCCGGACTGGAGCGGCCCACCAGTGGCGTCATCGACTGGCCATCGTCGATCGGCCCGGGCGACCCGTCGGCCGCACCCACCGGCAGCATCGGGCTCGTGTTCCAGACCCCCAGTCTCATCCCGACCCTCACCGTGGCGGAGAACGTGGCACTGCCCCTTCAGCTTGCGGGCCTCGAGCCCGGCGAAACCGCCCGTCGCACCATCGCCTGCCTGGACGTAGTCGACGCGGCGTCTCTCTACGACAGGCTCCCCGAGGAACTGTCCGGCGGCCAGGCCCAACGCGTCGCCGTCGCCAGGGTTTTGGCCATCCGACCGCCACTGATCCTCGCAGACGAACCCACCGGGCAGCTCGACCATGCCTCCGGCCAACGGGTGATCGATGCCCTTCTGACCGCTGCGGACGAGATCGGCGCAGCCTTGGTGATCACCACGCACGACGTCACCATCAGCACTCGACTCCCGACTCACTGGAACATGCACGAAGGCCGTTTGAGCGCGGCCGAACCGGCAGGTGCGAACCGGTGAGGGGGACCGCCACCTGGCTCTGGCTCGCCGGCCTCGTCCGCCACCGTGGTGCACGCCTGCTTGGCACCGCCGCGGGCATCGCGTTGGCCGTCGGACTGACGGCCGCGCTGGGCGGATTCATCGCCGGGTCTCAAGCCACCATGACCAGGCGAGCATCACACACGGTCGTCGTGGACTGGCAGGTCGAGGTGCAGCGGGGTGCCGATCCCAGCGCAGTGTTGACAACTCTGCGTGCCACACCGGGCACCGGCGCCGTGCAAGCCGTTCACCTGAGCGCCACAACCGGCTTGCAAGCCACGACCTCGGGCACCACCCAGACCACCGGACCCGGTGTCATCCTCGGGCTTCCCCGGAACTACCGAACGGCCTTCCCCGGGCAGGTCAGGCAGCTCGCCGGCGCCCCCAGCGGAGTGCAGCTCGCCCAACAAACCGCCGCCAACCTGCACGCGGCGCCCGGAGACCACGTCACCATCGGTCGAGCCGGTGCACCAGCCGTCACCGTGACAGTCGCCGGCGTCGTCGACCTGCCCCAGGCCGACACCCTGTTCCAACGCGTCGGCGCACCACCGCAGTCGCAACCGACCGCACCCCCGGACAACGTCGTTCTGCTGCCCGACGCCACCTTCGCAAGCCTCTTGCACGGCGCAACGGTCACCACCCAGTTCCACGTAGACCGCACCGCGAGTCTGCCCCCCGCGCCGGCCGACGCCTACCAGGCCGTGGTGGCCGCTGCTCACAATCTGGAGGCCAAGACTGCGGGCGGGGCCTTGGTCGGAGACAACCTCGGAGCTGCCCTCGACGCAGCTCGCGGCGACGCCGCGTACGCACAGATGCTCTTCCTGTTCCTCGGGTTACCCGGTGCCGTACTGGCCGCCCTGCTCACCGCCGCAGTCGTCGGCGCCGGTACCCGTCGGCGCCGAGCCGAGCAGGCGCTCCTGCGCACCCGCGGCCTGACGAACAAGAGCGTGGTCTGGCTCGCCACCACCGAGACCGTCCTCGTCGCATTCGTGGGCTGCGCCGTCGGCCTTGCGCTGGCCACCGTCACACTGCCGGTAGTCACCGCCGGGCAGCCTGGGAAGGCAGGGCTGAACCTTGCCTGGTCCTTCGCCGCAACGGCACTCGGTGTCACAGTCGCGGTCTCGACCACGCTCGTACCCGCACTCCGAGACTTGCGCGCCCACACCATTGCCCACGCCAACGCCGTGGTCGGACGCGGCCACAGGCTTCCCTGGTGGCTCCGCACCGGGATCGACGTCGCCCTGCTTGCCGCCGCCCTCATCGTGTATCGGGCGTCTGCGGCGAACAACTACACCCTGGTCCTGGCCCCTGAGGGCGTTCCGAGCATCTCGGTATCCTATTGGGCGTTCCTGGGGCCCGCCCTGTTGTGGCTCGGGTCTGCCGCCCTGCTCGCCCGTATCGTCCTTACCCTGCTGACCCACGCCCGCGCACCCCTCACAGCCGCGCTGCGACCCCTCGCCGGAAGCCTCGCCCCCGCCGGTGCAGCCAGCTTGACCCGGCAACGGCCCAGCCTCGCCCGGGCCATCGTCCTGCTCGCCCTGGCACTGTCGTTCGCTGCCTCGACCGCCACCTTCAACGCCACCTACGCGCAGCAGGCCGAGGCGGACGCCCAGCTCACCAACGGAGCCGACGTCACCGTCACCGAGCCGCCTGGCATCGCCAAGCCCGCCATCACTTCCGCCCAGCTCACCCACGTCCCTGGCGTACGCCGCGCGGAGCCCATCCAGCACCGGTTCGCTTACGTCGGGGCAGACCTGCAGGACCTGTATGGCGTCAACCCCGCCACCATCTCCTCGGTCACCGCGCTCCAGGACGGGTACTTCACAGGCGGGACCGCCAAGCAACTCATGGCCCGGCTCCAGAACGACCCCAGTTCCGTGCTGGTCAGCGCCGAGACGGTTAAGGACTTCCAGCTCACGCTCGGCGACAGCCTCAAACTGCGGCTACCCGCGGCCGGCAGCAACGGCGCCTCGCACACCGTGACATTCCACTTTGCCGGGATCGTCAACGAGTTCCCAACCGCGCCCAAGGACAGCTTCTTTGTGGCCAACGCAGACTATGTCGCCAAGGCCACCGGCGATGCGTCCGTCGGCGCGTTCCTCATCGACACCGGTGGCACCAACCAATCCCAGATCGCCGACCGCATCCGCCACCTGGTCGGCACCAGCGCCACCGTCACCGACCTGACCCAGACCCGCGGCACAGTCGGCTCCAGCCTCACCTCGGTCAACCTGCACGGCCTGACCCGCATCGAGCTCGGGTACGCGGTCCTGCTCGCGATCGCCGCCGGAGGACTGGTCCTTGCACTCGGACTCGCCGAACGGCGACGGACCTTGGCCATCATGACCGTCCTGGGAGCCAAGCGACACCAGCTGCGGGGACTAGTCGTTGGTGAGAGCATGCTCATCACTCTCGGTGGGGTCGTCGGTGGAGCAGCGATCGGGGCCGGTCTGTCACACATGCTCGTCAAGGTCCTCACCGGAGTGTTTGACCCACCGCCGTCCTACGTGGCAGTGCCCTGGATCTACCTGGGCTTGACCACGCTGGGCGTGGTAGCTGCCCTGGCGGCGGCCGCTGTGATCGGTGCCCGCGCGAGCACGCGCCCGGCGGTCGAGGAGCTGCTCGAACTGTGAGAAGCGCAGCGGCGGCAGCCCACCACGCAGCACTAGCATCACCGTTATGACCCGACCGGCCGCCGGTCCCGCCCCCCGGGCGCTCGTGATCGAGGACGATGAGACGCTCGGACGAGAGCTCGCTGCCGGTCTGAGCGTCCACGGCTATGAAACCGACTGGTCACGCACCGGCGCAGACGGGGTGGCACACGCAGATCGAAACCGGCCCGACGTGATCATCCTCGACCTCGGCCTTCCCGACCAGGACGGCATCGATGTCGCGCGCCGCCTACGGCGCTCCCGGCCCGAGGTGCTGCTGGTCATCCTCACGGCCCGTGATGCGGACATGGACGTGGTTGTCGGTCTCGATGCCGGGGCCGACGATTACCTCACCAAACCGGTTGGCCTCACCGTGCTCCTGGCGCGCCTGCGCGCACACTTGCGCAGCAGACCCCCCGCGCTCGATACCCAACCCCTCATCGTCGGTCAGCTTCGCATCGACGTCGCCGCTCGCACCTGCGCCCTGGCAGGCTCACGGGTGGACCTGCGCACCAAGGAATTCGACCTGCTGGTCACGCTTGCAGCCGGTGCAGGTACCGCACTGAGCCGCGAGGACCTCATGTCACTGGTCTGGGACGAGAACTGGTTCGGCTCCACCAAGACACTCGACGTCACCATGGCCGCCCTGCGCAGAAGCCTGCACTCGGTCGCCGACGCAACGGGCGTAGCACCGCCCACCATCACCACACTACGAGGACACGGTTACCGCATGGAGGCAAAACCTGATCCGTAAGCTGAGCCTCGGTCCTCCCCACTCGGGTAACCCACAACGTCGTCTGGGCAGAGCCGTCCTGAGCGACGTCTCCAAGGGTCGATCATGGCTCCCGTTGCTTAATCCGGTGGATGGGCCCAGGTCGCGCGGACCTTCGACCACATCTCCTCGCTGCACATCGCACCCAACCGGCCGAACAACGGTGGCGCCCGAAACCTCGTGTTCGGGAACGGAACCGTGCGGTAAGGCCTTGCCTCAGCCTGCATCACGGTGCGACAGTCCCACCGCGCACGGGGGGTAAGGCTGGGCTGTGCTGTACACAGCTGCGCTATTGAGACGCAGACCCTGCCAGCCTGGCGTCCCTTGCTGCGAGGGAATCACTCTGCCTGTCGATCCGCGTCTCATCGAGCGCGAGGGACGGGTGACGGCGTGATGACCACCCGCCTCACGTCTCCTACACCGAGCGTCAGCTCCGCGCGCCCAACATCTCCTCGGCCATGCCGCATAGGCGGCTGACGCATCGCTCTCAGGAATGCTCCCCGGTTCTCGCACAAGATGTCGCACGCCGTCCCCGCTCCCAGCGCGGACCTGCAGGTACACCTATGTCTGAAAAGCGGACTGTCAAGGCCCAGCTGCACGCCCGCGCAGCCCAGGAAGGGCGGCCAATCGGGCCCTCCTCCATGCGCTGCAGGCCGCGGGCTACGAGCACGACCACCGCGGCAGCCCGTCCTGGGCTCAGGCGAGCCCGCTAGGCAGGGGCTCGCAAGCATCATCACTAGTTCACCGACGGACCGCGGCTGTTCGGTTCAGGCAGACACGACGCCGGGGCTGCCGCTAACCCTGAACATTGCCCGCCGCTCCGCTAGTACGGGCGCCTCGAGCAGAGTGAGACGCACATGCCGCTGCATGCAGAGGCATGGAGTGCATCAAAGGGCTTGTGCCTGTCGACAACGCTCGAAAATGAGGCCGATGCGACGCTCGAAAACGAGGCCACCGGTTCGTTGAGTTTCTAGTCTGCCGGGTCTTGGGTTCTGATG